>JBEAPM010000456.1:0-11227 GCA_041164445.1 Cyanobacteriota bacterium | reverse complement strand
TCTAGAATGCAACAAGGGAGTCTAAAATGCTAGGGTTTTAACGCGAACAGCAAATGATCCCGAAAAAATAACCCTACTAAATAGAGAAACAAGAGATTTGGCAGGCATTACGGAAACCTTCCCAAATCTTACTGATTTCGTTACATTTCTTAATGATGATGGAAGACAGATCAGAGCAAACGAAGCTAAAGCCCTGATCCGGTCAAGTCTTTCCTGCTGCGGCAAAGCGGTGATCATAGCCAAGCGATCCCAGCTTGCACGATCGTATCGCGGCAAGTGCCAGGACAACTGGACTCAAATCCTCAAAATAACGGTATCCTCTAACGGCTGAGGCGATCCCCTAACGCTCCGGCAGCTTATACTGCTGGACAATACGGCGGGCAAACTCCGGTACATGATCCCCGATGCGATGGGGAAACAAGCGTTTGAGGTAGAGGTAATTGCGGGTAAAGTGGGAGTCAATGGAAAAGCGGGCATATTCTAAGCCCTTGGGCCCCAACCGTTCGATGAATACTCCCATTAACTTGGCGGCCCACATGGGCAACGTCACCCCTTTTTCGTAGGCGGGAATGCTTTGCTGCACTGCGGCATGACGATCGCCGGAAGAACTCACGGATTGAAACTCTAGCTGCTCCCGCACTAATTCCAGCATTTCGCGGCCGGTTTGATTGCGCACCACTAACCATTGCCAGCCAAAGGGAGCGCCCATATAGCCCACCACTAAATCCGCTAGACCATTGACGTAGTCAAAACAACTTAAACAGGAGGGGGCAAAAATATCTTTGAGTTCTTTTGTGTTTAAGCCAAAGAAAGGCACCTGCTCCACGGAGCCATCTTCATGCTTAAAGTGAACCCGGAAGTCCTGCATAAATTCGTAGTGAACTACGGTTTCCGGCGATCGGCTGGTGGTTTCTAAAAATTTTTGTAGCCCTGCTCGGCTGACATTATCCACACAGGGGGTGCCTAAAACGTAGAGCTTTTCTAAGCCAATTTGCTCCTGTACCGATCGCAGGGCTTGAATTTGACACCCTACCCCGATCGCTAAGACCCGTTTGAGTCCTGCTGCTTCAATTTCTTCTAAGACGGACAAGTTAGGGGACAGGGTGGGTTTATTGACCCGCGCGGAGATTACTGCTTCGGGGGTGCGGGCCAAAATAGGACGGGGTTGAAAGCGATCGTCTTCTGTATTGGTGACACAGACGACCCCTTCCACCAGACCTCGCTTCAGCATTTCGCAAGCGATCGTGGTGACAATGCCTGTCCACTGTGCCCCTGGAATCGGCTCTTTTTTGCGGGCGGCCACCATGGTTTGATGAACGCCAAAGTACAATTCCCGATCGTCCTCTAGGTTACGGGAGCGGCCGTGGGACTGGGTTTCTAGGTGATTAAATTGTTGGTTAAGAAAGGCGCAAGCGGTTTTGACATAGTGAATGTAAGCCGTATCGCACAACCCACAGTCACTACAGAGTGCCTTCGCCGGGCGAGGACTGCCTCGTTTGAGACCTTTAGCTTTGTGGTGAGGAGCAGGGGACGGCAAGAGAGGGGTCATAGGTAAATACGCACAACGATCGCTTTGTTTAACATACCGTAAGACTTTGCTTTCCTTCCACCGGATCGAGAATTGTTACAAATTTGCGGTGACAGATTGGCTGAAATAATTGGCTGAAATTTTGAGCCTATCCGGATCAGCCGACTCAGCCGTTGGACATCAAAGCAAAGCTGATCTGGTGAAGGGGATCCATGATGGAAAAGGTATGTCTACCACCGTCCCAGAACCCCGTATTGCCAAGTAAGATGGGTCTGCACGGGGTTACTACCGTAAAAGAGGATAAAGGAATGAGTCGGGTTGCCGTTGTTGTCGGTGTTGAACAATATCAACAGTTTCCCCGTTTACAGCCAGCCGGGGAAGGGGCCACAGCGATCGCGCAGTATTTAAGTCGCTATGGCGAATATACGGTTCATAAACTGAAGGGGGAACAATGGGCAGAAATTAGCTTAACGGCCTTAGAGTCCACCTTAGCCCGCCTCTTTAAGCCCACTCAAGGCAAGGTGCCTCGGACGGTTGTCTTTTATTTTTCGGGGTATGTGGGGGAACGGGGCGGCGAAACGACCCTGATGACGAGTGATGCCCACCCAGAGTCCGGCATTGCGGGGCTGTCTTTAAGTTGGCTCAAGCGTCTGCTTCAGGAAAGCCGCGTTCCTCAATGGACGGTGATTTTAGATGGTTGGATGGCTCCACCGGAGGGGCGACCAGCGGCAGAAAATGGCTATAACGGCCAAACCCTTCATCTCAATTTTGCCAACGGTAACCCCGGTGCCAAGCCCGGTTACGATCGCTTATACCTGGCGGCGGTGCAACCCCCGGAATCGGGAGTCATGGAGGGCTACAGCCTTATGACCCAGGCGGTGCTTGAGGGGTTAGATCCCTACCGCTTTGAAACGGGGGTAATTACCAGTGGGTTTTTAGTTAACTGGCTCCGCTTGGCCCTGGAAGCCAAGGTGATCGCTCCCCATTTTCAGGAATCCGGCCGCCCGATCGTTCTCACCCGTAGCCCCGAGGAGGTCTGTCCCTACAAAGGTCTCTCCTTTTTTGATTGCGATACAGAGGATCCTAAGCATTTCTTTGGTCGGGATACCTTAACCCAAACCCTGCTGGAACAGGTGCAACAAAACCCCCTCGTGGCCATTTTAGGGGCCTCGGGCTGTGGGAAGTCGTCTGTTCTGCGGGCCGGTTTACTGCATCACCTCCAAGAAGGCCGTCTCATTCCCGGCAGTGATACCTGGCAAATCCGGATTTTACAACCGGGGAGCCACCCCCTGCTGAACTTAGCTTTTGCCTTTTTAGACCTGAGCTTGCCCCTGGTGGATCGGGCCAAGCAGTTGGGGGAAATTGAAATGTTTCTCTCCCAGGGGGCCACGGGGATGCGCCGTCTAGTGCAGGTGGTGGGGGCTCCCCGCTTGATTATTGCGGTGGATCAATTTGAAGAAATTTTTACCCTTTGTCAAGATCGGGCGGAACGCCAAACCTTTTTAGATTGTTTGTTGGGGACGTTGCATCAGGAAGCGGTGCCCTTACAAGTGGTTTTGACCCTCCGATCGGACTTCTTGGCAGTGTGTAGTCGCCCGGAGTATGGGGACTTGGGCAATCAAATCCGTCACTACCAGGTGGAAGTGCCCCCCATGACCCCAGCAGAGTTGCGCCAAGCCATTACGGAACCGGCCCTGCGCCTTGGGGTACCCATCGAAGCGGAACTGGTGGATCAACTGATCCACGATGTGGAGGGGGCTCCCGGCAGTTTACCCCTGCTGGAGCACACCCTGGCGGAACTATGGAAACAACGGACAGAAGCGGGCTTAAAGGCCCGGCAATACATTCGTTGGGGGGGCATTCGAGGATCTTTGCAAACCCGGGCCAATGCGGTGTTCCATCATTTAACTCCGGAGCAAAAGCGGGCCGCGCAGCATATTTTCCTCGCATTGACCCAATTTGGCGATGGGGTTACGGAGGATTCACGGCGGCGGGTCTTTAAGCCGGATTTAATTACGCCGGAGTTTCCCCCGGATCTCATTGAAACGGTGTTACAACGCCTAGTCAATGAGAAGTTAGTGGTTACCAGTCAGTGGGCTCCACCGGGAACGGGCTTAGGGGAAGAAATGGTGGTGGATGTGATCCACGAGTCCTTAGTGCGTCACTGGGATTTACTGCGCCAGTGGGTGAATGAAAACCGGACTGCACTGCGCCAGGAACGATCGCTAGAGGAACGGGCCCAACAATGGTTTCGCAAGGGCAAATCTGAGGACTATCTCCTCCAAGGTCATCCCTTGACCGAAGCTCTCCACTTTTGGCAATCCCAAACCCCAGGCACCGCAACGGCGGCTTCCCGTCTTACCCAGGAGTTTTTACAAGCCTCCCAAGCCCATAGCCAGAGCCAACAACAGCACCAACAGGAACAACAACAACGCATTGAAGTCCAGGCCGAACAGGTACGTCAAGCGGGAACTCGGCTCTGGGTGACGATCGGGTTAGGGGGGTTAACCTTAGTGGGGGCTTGCTTTGCCCTCGTCTTGCAGTTGCGGGCAGGGGAGTTAGAAAGTATTCGTGGGCTCAAACCCGCAGGCCCCTTGGGGGGCAATGCCATTGAAAATCGTTTAGCCAGTGTGACGGCTGCGGAGCGCTTCGAGAATTCCCTCTGGCAACGTTGGTTCCCCGATCGGGCTTTACAGCAACAGGTCTTACAAAACCTGCAACAGAGCCGCTATGGTGTAGCGGAAATCAACCGCCTGGTGGGCCATGATGGAGCCGTACTCAGTGTCGCCATTAGTCCCGATGGCAGTACCATTGCCACTGCCGGACGGGATGGCACCGCCAAGCTCTGGAATTGGGAGGGGAGTATCCTGGTGGAACTGAAGGGTCACGAGGGCCCTGTTTCGTTCATTACCTTTAGTACCGACGGTCAAGTGGTGGCTACGGCGGGGGAGGATGGGACGGTTCGCCTCTGGGATCTTAATGGTCAAGAGCGTTTGAAACTACAGGTCCCCCTAACTAAGACCCAAAGCAATACCGGTGCCCCCCTACTCACCTTAGATGTGAGCCCGAATCAACGGGAGTTTGCCACGGGCAGCGGCGATGGCCGGATTCAGCGGTGGGATTGGAGTGGCAATGCCCTCAGTAGTTTTGCCGCCCACAATGGCGCAATTTATGATTTGACCTATAGTCCGGATGGGCAGACCTTAGCTAGTGGCGGTGGCGATGGGGTGGGGCAGTTGTGGTCGTTGCAAGGTAAATCCCTGGCGGTGTTAACGGGTCATGAAGCGATCGTCTCCAGTGTGGCCTTTAGTGCCGATGGACAAACCCTGGCGACGGCAGACTATCAAGGCCAGGTGCGGTTGTGGACTTCCAGTGGTGGATTTCGCCGTGCCTTTACAGCCCATACCGGCGGCGGGGAGCAGAGTCGGATTCTCGGCTTAGCCTTTAGTGGCGATAGTCAACTGCTGGGTACCAGTAGTGCCGATGGGACAGCTCGACTCTGGAGCATGGAAGGGCGTAAAATCAGTGAGTTTCAAGGGCATCAAGACTGGATTTATAGCTTAGCCTTTACCCCTGATCAAACCCGCTTAGTCACCGCTGGACGAGATGGAATTGCCCGCATTTGGGACTTAACCACCCAACCGCAACGGGAAGTACTCGCCCATCCCGATCGCATTTTAACGATCGCCACCAGTCCTCAACGACGACAGGTAGCCACCGGCAGCACCAACGGCAGTATTTACCTCTGGAGTGTGGAAGGCCAACCCCTCACCACCCTGCAAGGTCACCGGGGTTGGGTCTTAGCCCTAGACTACGCCCCTGGGGGTGAGCAACTGGCCAGTGCGGGCAGTGATGGTACCATTCAACTCTGGCGCGTGAGTGGAAATAAGCAACAACGCACCCAGGTAATTCAAGCTCAACAAGGATGGGTCTACGAAGTCCACTTCAGTCCCGATGGTCAACGCCTCGTCAGTCGTGGCCGGGATGGCAGCATTAAACTCTGGGACTTACAGGGGAACCTCCTCACCCAGTTCAGTGGTCACCAAGGCACCGTCTATGCCGTGCAGTTTAGCCCCAATGGTCAACGATTAGCTACCCGTGGCCAAGACAGTACGGTGCGGCTTTGGGACTTGCAGGGCAAGCCCCTGGCGGGACTGCGCAACCACCAAGGGGAAATTTATGATATGGGCTTTCTCCCCGACGGCGAAACCGTAGTTACCGCAGGGGCAGACGGGACCGTCCGCTTCTGGACGTTGGATGCTCAACCCTTAACTGTCCTCAAGCAACACCAAGGAGAAGTGTACAGTGTGGCGGTCAGTCCCAACGGTGACTACCTTGCCACCGCCAGTGCCGATCGAACGGTGCGGATCTGGGATGCTTCCGGAAATCTCCTGCACACCCTCACGGGCCATGAAGATGCGGTCTGGGAAGTAAAATTCAGTGATGATGGACAAACCTTAGTGAGTCGCAGTAGTGATGGTACCGTGCGACTGTGGAACCTAGAGGGGACTCCCCTCAGTACCCTGCGCCATGAAGCCGCTGTCCAGAGTTTAGCCTTTAGTGGCGGCAGCGATCGGTTAGTCACCACCAGTGCCGATGGTCAACTGCGCTTTTGGAACCGAGAAGCCCAACTGCTGCGCCAGTGGCAGGATCCCAAGGGCGTAATCTATCGGATTGCAGCGGATCCGAAGGGCGAACTCGTCGCCACCGCCGGAGCCGATGGTGTGGCTCGGTTGTGGCGGGGAGACTCCAGCGAGCCCGTTGCCACCTTAACGGGACATCAAGGCCCCATTTGGCAAATTGCCTTTAGTGCCCAGGGCGATCGGCTTGCCACCACCAGTGCCGATGGTACCGTCCGCATTTGGTCTCGCAGTGGGGAACTCGAAACCACCGTGAGCTACCCTGAAGGGGAAATTTATAGTGTGACCTTTAGTCCCGATGGTCAGGAAATTGCCACCGCCAGCAGTGATGGTATACTGCGGCGCTGGGGCATAGACGGCACGCCTCGCCTCACCATTCAAGCCCACCAAGGGCCTGCCTTTAGCGTGGCCTACAGTCCCCAGGGCGATCGGCTCCTCAGTGGAGGGGCGGATGCAACGGTGAAACAGTGGAACATTGACGGCACCGCCATTAATACCCTCACGGGGCACCAGGATCAAATCTTCGATGTGGCCTATAACCGTCAGGGAAACCGCATCGCCAGTGCCAGTGGTGATGGGACGGCTCGACTCTGGGATACCGAGGGCAACACGATCGCTGAACTGCGCGGTCACGAAAGTGCCGTCTGGCGGGTGATCTTTAGTCCCCAATCCACCGCCGAAAATGAAGAACTGCTCACCAGCGGAGCCGATGGCACCAGTCGCCTTTGGGATCGCTCCGGGCAACCCGTCGCCATCATTGCCAGTCATCCCCTCGGTACCTATGACAGTGTGTTTAGCGCCAAAGGAGAGCAGGTATTGAGTGGGGGCTTAGATGGCAAATTACGGATCTGGACGATCGCTCCGCTGCGGGAGTTACTCGCGGAAAACTGCCAACAACTGCAACCCTATTTCAATAACCCACAGGTTGAAGTTAATGCCTCCATTTGCCGCTAGGGACGTTTATGCGTTCGGGCTTTCCACTGAAAGTGAAAAAATTTAACGGAAGAGTGCGGCGCTCCGCGCCGCACTCTTCCGCCTTAAGTTGCTAGCCTGCGTTCGCAATGATTAGCGATCAAATGCCTATGTGGTAATAGTCCCTAGCGATAAAACGGGAACAGGTGCAACCGATACCCTAAGGGGTCTGGCCTTGATGAATAACGCGCCCTAGCCAAACTGCACAAAGAACAAACCAGAATGCCAAAAGCACTATAGAATAAGCAACGTTGCCTGGAAGCTTGTATTGCCATGGATCCCAGCGATCGTCTTATTGTTCCCTTGGATGTCTCTAGTCTCGATCAGGCCTTAACTTGGCTCGATCGGCTTCCCAGTGTGCGCTATTGGAAAGTGGGCTTAGAGTTATTTGTCAGTAGTGGTCCAGAAATCCTGCGCATTCTGCGGGAGCGGGACAAAGGCATTTTTCTGGATTTAAAATTTCATGACATTCCCAACACCGTTGTCGGGGCTTGTACCGCAGCGGCCCAGTATGGGGTGACTTGGTTAACCCTGCACGTTAGCGGGGGGCGGGAAGCGATCGAGCGATCCCAAGCGGCACTGCAGAAGACGGCGGAGGCTTTGAACCTGCCCTGTCCAACCCTGCTGGGGGTCACCCTGCTCACCAGCTTGAATGCTCGACACCTGGCCTTTGATCTCAAGGTGGCTTTAGACTTATTGGACTATGTGCAACAACTGGCCCTTCTGGCCCAAGAGAGTGGAGCCGGAGGAGTGGTCTGTTCGCCCCAAGAAATTGAAGCGGTGCGTCAAGTCTGCGATCGTCCCTTCCAAATTATTTGTCCCGGCATTCGTCCCACCTGGGCCGAACGAGGCGATCAACAACGAACCTTAACCCCTCGGGCCGCGATCGCAGCGGGGGCCGATTACCTGGTGATTGGCCGGCCCATTACCCAGGCACCGGATCCCGAGGCGGCGCTACATCGCCTCTGGGAAGAACTGACCTAAGCTGTGGGAGATAATGCTATGCGATGGCTCTATACCCTTTGGCTCAGCCCCATGACGATCGCCCTAGTTCTCTGGGCTGCTCCATCTCCAGCTCAGGCGGATACCCCTGAGGACACGGTCAATCCCTTTGCCTTTGCCTGTCCCATTTTGCTCAAGCCCTTGCTCCAGGAAATTTTGCCCGAGCTTCCTAGCTATATTAACCGTAGTATTCAACGGCATCGCGAAGCGACGGATCCCCAACATTATCTCTTGGGGTTTAGTCCGCCTGATTATCGTCCTGCCTCCCTGGCAGACTTTAGCGATCGGCATCCTGAATTGGGCGTAGACCAACTCCTGGAAATCCCGAACCTTTATCAAGTCTTTTTAACCTCCGCCGAGCGAGTCTACGACGGCGATCAGATGGAAACTTTTCAAGAATTTCACTGGCTCCTCTTTCAGCAAAACGATCGCTATCACTGGGAATTGCGGGGGATGTTTTCCCAGGATCAACAAGGCAATATTCGCAACAGCAGCACCGAGCCGATCGCCCAAGGCATTCAGCGGCGACTGCAGGACTGCTGGCGGGTGGAGTGAAGTACCCGACGCTGATGCTACGCATACAGCGCGGGCTTCTCTGAGTAGGTAGGGTAAAGTCGTAGGACTCCCAATGATCCAATCCAAGACTCTCCTCGCCTTTAGGCGAGGGGAGTTGTCAACGCGATAACCCCTATTCCTCCTGTGCGGGCGGAGAAGAGGGCTTGGCTTTTTCCTCAGCCGTCTTAGCCGTTTCTGCCGTCTTAGCTGTCTCTGCAGGCTGTTGTTCCCCTAGGCGCTGATTTAAATCCGCAACGGTTTGTTGCCAACTCTCCCAGTCCGTGGTGCCGAGTCCCTCAAGGGGAAAAGTGCCCCCACTACTGGCCCGCACCGCATTTTGAGTGGCTTGAACTTGGCGCTCTAATTGATGTGCCCGGCCAAACAAGCCCCCTAACCCCCCCAGCAAGCGGCGAATGTCGTCCCGCAGACTGGCATCCCCGGAAAGCTCTTCTAAGTCCGTGGTGATTTTCTGGGCATTTTGAAAGGTCATCCGCGCCGAATCGAGGGTTTCCTGAAGTAATTGCACGTTAGCGGGTTCCGCCATGGCATTGGTGGCCACCAGCAACTTAGCGGAGGCTCGCCGTAAATTGGTGGACAGCACTTCTAAGTTATCCATTAATTCCCCTTCATTGACCTGGGCCACCACCGGATTGAGGTTATTCATGAGCAGAATTAAATCTTCGCTAGCGGTGCCAAAATTGCCCAGGGTCAAGGCAATGACGGTGCGATTGGTTTCGAGGATTTCTCGGGCGGTCACGGCGGTGGTTTTAATTTCTCCGGCGGTGCTGCTAATTTCCTCGGCGGCTCCTCCCACAGAGTTAAGGGCTTTTTCCAGATTACCCATTTGCCCATTCAAGGATTCCGTCAGGGTGGTAACGTTTTCCCCTAACCCCGAAAGCCCAGAGCTACCCGTCACCAAACTCTCGCCTAACTGCCGCACCGTGGCCATTAAGAGGGGATCGGTAAAGACTTGGGAGAGTTCGTAACTGGTGCGAATTAAATCGGCAAGATCCGGCAAGGCTCTGCCCTGCAGTTCCGATCCATCACAGATCAAAATTTTAGGATTGCAGGCGGGATCCGTGGGCAAAGGCAAGGTGGGATCCTCGGGTAAGCTATCTTGGATAAGCACATCCATATACTTATCCCCCAGGAGAGCGGCACTTTGCACCTCAACTACCGATTCTCCGGGAATTCTGAGGGTCGTGGCAGTAATTTCAATGTCCACAAAAACGGAATCACTGCCAGGACGAATTTTTGTCGCTTTGCCAATTTCTACCCCCCGATAGCGGAGGGGCGTTCCTTCTTGCATCCCCTTTGCATCTGCAAATTCCACCGTAATGTTGTAGGCTTTCTGCCCCAAACCAATTCCCTGTACCCAGGCAATTAATCCCGCAAACAGAACTACCCCTGCAACGACCATGAGCCCAGCGGCTCCTTCATTTCTTGTAACCCTCGACATGAATTGGTTCCTCTTACGGACAGCTATTGCAAACCTTGCATGGGACCTTGAGAATTCCCTTCAAAAAATTGTCGGACATAGGCATTATCAGTCTGGTCAATTTGACTCGTCAACCCTTGCCACTGGACTTGTCCTTGATAGAGCATCACCACCCGATCGCTAGCACGACGAATGGTGCTGTCTTGGTGGGTGACCACCACATAGGTGGTGCAACATTGCACCTTCTCTTTGAGATTGCGCATCAAATCTTCGATGAGGGTGGAGGCAACGGGATCTAACCCAGCGGTTGGCTCATCATACAAAATGAGTTCGGGATCATCATGATCATCTTCGGGATCCTCCATAATGGCCCGGGCAATACTCACCCGCTTGCGCATTCCTCCCGAGAGTTGGCTAGGATACTTATCTCCTGTATCTGGATGCAAGCCCACCTTTTCTAAACTTTGGTTGACTAATTCTCGAATGCGAGGATGGGATAATCGGGAGTGTTGATAGAGCAAAAAGCCAACATTTTCACCAACGGTCAAGGAATCGAAGAGGGCTGCTTGTTGAAAGACGAGACTAATGCGAAAGGGTACTCGTTTTTGATCTTCAATTAAGCCTTTCCGCACCTGTCCGGCTACGCGAACCTGGCCCTGATCCGGTGCGAGGAGTCCGGCAATAATGCGTAGAATCGTGGATTTTCCCGTCCCTGAGGGGCCAATAATGCTAATGGCTTCTCCCCGCCCAATGGTCAAATCCACGGTATTGAGGACGTTCTGCTGTTCAAAGGACTTAGAAATCCCCTGAAGTTCAATCATAGGTATGGCGGCCGGTTCATTCATAATGCGCTGAGAGGTAACCGTCTTCTATAATACGGTTTTATGTTGCGTGAGGACTGACCTAAATACCTTCACCAACCCCGCGCTAAAGCGACGGGGATTATCCGAGCCAATTCGGACAACGTAAGTGGTGAATAGCCCATCGAGTCACTAGATGTTACAGACTTCCGAGTGCTTCCCTAGCTCGGATTTACTCTAAACCTGATTGGTTCAGGTGTTGCGTAAAGGCAAGACATATTTCTAGTGATGG
>JBEAPM010000455.1:0-3432 GCA_041164445.1 Cyanobacteriota bacterium | reverse complement strand
CCGTTTAAGCCTCCAATGGCAACAGAAAACCTCTTGTTTTGTTCAGGACAAACATACTTGAGGGAACTTCTGGCCAAGGTCATGCTTCCTTGGTGATAAGTGTCACTTTGGATTTATGAAGATTCTGCAAAGCTAGTAGTGGCAGAATAAACCTATGCTAGTTTTGACAAAGTCCATCTACTGTATTTCTTATATTTAAAAGCCTGACAGGGAGTTATGCGATCCAGGGGAACCAGCTATGGCTACTATTTCTGAACATTCTTTTTATGACAAAGGTTCCATCGCAGAAGAACAAGTATTCTATGATCATTTTCTGTCGGTGGTTGAGCAAGAGTCTCCCGAAGCATTAATTGATCGGGTCCGAATATTATTCATTGATGGTGTGGGTTACCCTGACGAAGCAATCGCTCAGACCTTGGCACAAATTCTCAGTTCCCAAAGATCTGCCCAGTACTTTTTCCCCATCCTCAACCGTTGTCTTCACATTCTCATTAACCGGTGGCAATTAAATCCTCGTAACAAAGCTTGGATTCCTCAACTGATCTATTTATTTAACGAGCGTCCCACCCAAAAGATGGGGACGATGTATCGGTCTCGTCTTCTCGCTCGGCTCCATCAGTTAATTGCTGAATTTGCTGCCAGTGATCAATATCTAGCCTTGCATCGCTTTGCTCAAGTCATCGATCGCAAGCCCAACCTTGAAACTGATTTAGGATCCAAGCCCTTAGAATTATTGATTCCCCGTTATCCTTACCTCTATGATCACTGCTTAATGGGAGATGTGATGGATCCGGATCATCAACATAGCATCCAGGTCTTAAAGCGAGAACAACAAGAAAAATTTGAGCGAGACTTATCCGGTTATGTCGCCTATCACGTCCGTCGCAATAGCTTAATTCGCCGAGGTGTGAATGACTCTCAACAGTTAGAAAAAATGCTAGGCAGCGCGACTAACCCCACCCTCCTGACGGGCAATGAGGTGGCCAATGGCATTAAATTCTATTTGGGTAAGGTTCAGGGCAACGCCTCCCATAAAGATATTGCGAACCGTTTTGCAATTCATACTGAGAGTGTGAAGAACTTTGGGCAGTTTAAGGAAGAACTGTACGTCTATATCACCGGTTCAGTGGATTCTGGATACGGAAAGCGTCGTTTTAACGTCCAATTCTCTGACTACTTGGTAAATTTCCTGCCGGAGCATGATAGTGTACCGGTCACTGAATTTTTGGTGGTCAGAACCTGTAGCCAAGTTTTAAATTATTTAGTCGTAGAAAGCCCCCGCCGGGTAGAGCATTTTACCTTTATTGATCTCTTAAGTAATTTAGGGCCCATGCTGACAACAGGGGTTTTGTTACGAGTTGTCTTGTTCTGCAAAAAGGTAAAACCCTATCTCGAAAAACGCTTGGGGATTCTCTTTAATCACTATGGCAAAACTACGAGTAACAATGTGCTCTGGCTGGTGAAGTCACTGGAGAATGTCAACTTAGCCCTCAGTACTAATTTTGGTTCCATTAGCCTGCCGTTGCTCTAAATGCAGGGAAAATTTAAGGGAAGAGCCCGGTGCTCCGCACTCTTCCGCCTTCAGTTGGTTCCCCACTTACTGGAGGAAATGGACAATTTCCTGAGCCGCTTGTCGTCCTGATAAAGTGGCTCCTTCCATGCTATCAATATAATCCTGCTGGGTGTAGCTTCCCGCTAAGAAGAAGTTAGCCACTGGGGTCGCTTGGGGCGGACGGTAGGGATCCATACCCGGTGCTTCACGGTAGAGGGACTGCGCTAGCTTGACGACGCTGTACCAAGTCATGTTGAGATCCCGAGCCGAGGGAAAGAGATCTTGCACCTGACGCAGAACGTGTTGGGCAATCTTTTCATTGCTCTCTTTAATGAAGGGATCCCCTGGGGTGAGTACCAATTGCAATAAGGAGCCTTGACCGGGACGGTAGTAGTCGGCAGGGCTGGTGAGGGCGAGATCCGCAAAGCAGGAAAAATCTGCATCGGCGGTATAGAGCAAGTTATCTAACCCCGCTGCCCGCTCCAGTTGTCGCCGTTGGGTTTCATCATTCAGTTCGGTGACCCAGCCATCAAAGCGCAATTGTACGGTGGCGACGGGTACGGCTTCTAGTTTGTAAATGTTGTCGAATTCCGGCCATTTGCGCCAGGCGGCGGGCAAAAGTCGCTGGATTCCCGGAACATCGCAGGCCGCGAGATAGGCATCCGCTACGATCGCTTCGGTCTCTGGGGTGTCCGGCTCTGCCATGAGCAATCCCGTGACTTGAGTGCTGCCATTTTCGGCAAACTGAACTTCCCGTACCCGACGACGCAGATGGATCGTGGCTCCCCGTTCCTTGAGATAGGTAACGATCGGCTGGTGAAGGTATTCCTGGGGCGATCCTTCTAACATGCGCAGCACAGAAGCCTCGGTGCGGGCCGCAAAGAATTGGAAAATCGTGAGCATACACCGGGCCGAAATATTTTCCGTATCAATAAACCCGAGGGCATAGGCAATGGGATTCCACATCCGCTTCAAACTTCCCTCAGAGCCGCCATGACGACGAAACCAATCGGCAAAACTGAAGCGATCGAGGTCTCGAATCGTTTTCATGGCCCCTTCAAAGTCCACCAAGCCTCGCACAATGGGACTCGTTCCCAAGGCGATCGAGTTAAAAAACTTATCCTGCAGGGACAGTTGGGAGGTTGTAAAAAAAGCCTTTAAGCCATTAAAGGGAGCACCGGTCAAAAAACGAAAGTCCAGTTGGCCTAAAATCCCTCCTTTATTGACAAAGGTATGGGTATGCTCCTTGAGCCGTAAATTATCGATCGCCCCAACGCGACGCATGAGGTCAAAGAGCTGGTAGTAGCAACCAAAAAAAACATGCAGGCCCATTTCAACATGATTGCCATCGGCATCAACCCAACTGCCCACCTTACCCCCCACAAAGGGACGAGACTCGTACAGGTCAACTTGATATCCTGCATCCACTAAATCTACAGCGGCCGCCATCCCAGCTAGACCAGCCCCTACGATCGCTACTCGCTTCATGCCCGAAATTCCCAACGGTATTCAATGAAAACTTCTCTATGTTACCGTACCGGCCCCAGGGAATTTGGCTATGATCTTAAGACGGCTTGGATTAATGGCGACCCACTTCAGGCGGAAGAGTGCGACACTCCGGGCTGCGCTCTTCCCTTAAATTTTTTCGCTTTCAGGAGAAAATCGGACATTGAGGGCTACCATACTAGGGCGCGTCATCAATTCCGTTCAGCCCCCGGCTACCAACTTAAGGCGGAAGAGTGCCCTTAGCGGGGCAGGTGTCTGAGGGGCAGGTTATAATCCCGATGACTGCCTCGTCAGAGGAACCCTGTTTTAGATTTTGCGAAGTGCCCCTTAAATGGATGGCTAGCGGAAAGTGCTATAGTTCAAAAAAACTAGTT
>JBEAPM010000454.1:0-6424 GCA_041164445.1 Cyanobacteriota bacterium | reverse complement strand
TTAAATAAACCGGAAAGTTCAGGATTAAACCACAGAGGCACAAAGAACACAAAGGTATTCCTTCGGGGCTTCGGTGTCTTGGTAGTGAAATTCCAGGTTATAAAGTCCGCATTCCTAAGCGCCTGAAACTGAAGGGCTCTACGCTGATCTGTGCAGCTACGATCGTTGGGCTTTCCACTGAACGCGTAAAAATTTAATGGAAGTGTGCGGCGCTTCGCGCCGCACTCTTCCGCCTTAAGTTGGTAGCCGATCGTTGTAAATAAAAATAAATGGGCAGAGGGAGACTCGAACTCCCAAGACCGAAGTCGCCGCATTTTGAGTGCGGTGCGTCTACCAATTCCGCCATCTGCCCACGGAATCTAAATCAGTAAGGTTTTCAGTATAGCGGCTTTCCTCAGAAAATAAAAGGGAATGATACTGAGAACTTTTGGCCCAGCGATCGATCTCTCTGGCCCGCAGAATCGGCAAAGGATGGGTGAGGGGAGCGGTTTGTAAGACTCGTATCAGTTGTCCCAGATCATCTTCACTGGCACGATCGTAGTCCTGGGCCTGCTCTAAAAAGGCGGACAGGTTTAACTGTGCAGCAAGTTTGGGACTGCCCCCCGCCAGTTTCATTAAGACCGATGCCACAACCTCCGCATCCTGAGCCACCAGCAAGGCTGCCCGATCGCAGGTAAACTCGGCACAACGCACCCATTCTAAAAGACGCTCCCGTAAACCTTCTGCAATCCACCCGCCCCAGGCAGGCAACTGTCCTGCGGCTAAAATCAGTAAATTGGCAAGGGTTAAATAAACCCCGTGATCACATTTGAGGTGTCCCAGTTCATGGGCCAGCACGGCTTGAATCTCTGCGTCCGTTAACAGATCCAGCAATGCACTATGAACCACAATAAAAGGCTGCTTGCCCCGCATGGCAAAGGTATAGGCATTGGGGATTGGGTTTTGCCGCACATAGAGTTGGGGCACTTCTAAATCTAAAATGGTGCAGGCCTCCTCTAGCGATCGCTGGAGATCCGGGAGTTGGTGCTGACTCACTCGAATACTGGAGGCAATATTATCTAGGTACAACACTTGCTCGATCGTCGGTGCTAACCCCTGACGAATGAGTAAATCTAGACCAAACAATTGGCGCAGGGCTTCCGTTGCCACCCGATCGAGGGGATGGCGAAAGGCATCGGCCCGGAGCCCAGTCAAAATGTGACGAGGATCAGTCATTAGGGATCTTCCAGCAGCAGTTCATCGGGCACCGTTGAGGGCATCCGTGTGGGGATATCAATGGGGCGAATGGTTTCCGGCACAATCAACTGAGTCTCCTCGGTGTCCTGAGGTGAGGTACCCACAGGTACGGTTTGGCCAGAAGGGTTGACCGTAGGGGTTCCTGTTGCGCCAGGCAGGGTACTTCCGGGGGCTAAGGTAGAACCGGGGCCAATGGCTGGGGCGGCGCTAGGGGAGATTGGTAATGGATCTAGGCGTAACAAACTTTGGGTGGCAGGATAGTAGGTGGCCCAGCGTCGCGTATCGGGAAAACTTTGCCACTGGAAACGACTAATTTGGACAGAGAGCAAAGGGGCTTCTAAGCCACCGCTCCGTCCATTGATAAAAACGGAAACATCCGTAGCCAAAATATCGGTATCGAAGGCCCGTTGCACGGCTGCCCGCGCCACGACTTCCGCCCGCTTCAGCATCGTCTGAAAAGTTTCATCCGGCTCTCGCTCAAGGGTTACGCTCAACCGCGCTTCATAGGCTTGCACCGAGGCGGGTGAACTGAGTTCAAATCCTGCCAGTCCGACTACTCCCCCCAGTAGCCCGATCGCTATTGATCCCGTCAAAGCCGATTTCCAGTATCGCAGCATAACCATACCCCAAATATGCGTTCGGTTTTAAGATACATAGAGATTAACGTTTTGAGCCAGATCTTGAGGTGATTTTTCTGAATTCGGCTTTCCAGGGCTGTCATCAATGAGCGATGAAATGTCATGCCGTGCTTGTTTCAGCCCCTCGCTGTACCAACTTTAGGCGGAAGAGTGCGACGCGGAGTGCCGCACTCTTCCATTAAATTTTTCCGTTTTCAGTGGCAAGCCAATTTTTCGAGGTGCTCTGAGTACTTATAGTTATGGATAGTTATGGACTATGACGATCGCTACGATGATGACGAGTATTACGAGGGCGATGGATACGATGATGACTACGCCTACGATGATTATTTAGAGGATGATGCAGACTATCTAGAAGAGGAGGACGATCGCTTCAGCATTCTGCGGCGTTTTCCCCGCACTCCCCTCTGGCGACGGGGGGCCGCTTTGGGCATTGATGCGATCGTGGTGGGGGTTCCCAGTAGCTTAGGCAGTCCGGGGTTACAACTGATTGGGTTTGCTTTGCTCTGGTTTATTTTGCGCATTGTGGTTGTCGCTAAAAATCAAGGTCAAAGCTTAGGGCGCTGGGCCTTTGATATGCGGATTATTGATAGTGAATTTGGGCGCACACCGGAACTCTTGCCCCTCCTGCAACGGGAAGCCATCTTGGGATTAGCCACCTTTTTAGCCCTAGAAACTATCGTTCACTTGGGCGGGTTGAATGCCTGGGTGGTCATGGGCATAGTTCCCCTGGGCTTAGATGCGGCCGTGGCACTAACGGATGAAATGGGTCGTCAAGCCTTTCACGATCGGGTCGGCAACACTTACATTGTGCAAAGTCGGCGCGGCTATTCCCTAGATCTCCGCCTCAAGCGGCTCCTCTCTGCCTCCGATCGGCCACCAATGCGCTAGACTCTTAACATCTGTTTACAAATAAGGAGATTCCCATGGCCTTAGCTGTTGGTACCCCTGCCCCCCAGTTCACCGTTAAAGATGATGCGGGCAATACCGTATCCCTCTCGGACTTTACAGGCAAAACCGTTGTGCTCTACTTTTACCCCAAGGATGACACCCCAGGGTGTACAAAAGAAGCTCAAAGCTTCCGGGACAACTACACAGAGTATCAAGGTAAAGATATTGTCGTGCTGGGTGTCAGTACGGATGACGAAACGTCCCACAAAGCCTTTAAGGAAAAGTATGGTCTGCCCTTTACCCTGCTAGCGGATACCGATAAAGCTATCACCCAAGCCTACGATGTTGATGGCGGCGGTTATTCTAAGCGTGTCACCTATATTATTAATGGCGAAGGGGTGATTGATCGCGTTTTTGACAGCGTTAAGACCGACACCCATGCTCAGGATATTCTGGCAGGAATGTAGTTAAAGGGATGTAGTTGAGACCAGAAAGGCGTTATCCTAACGGCGGGTAACGCCATTTCTTTAACGCAGGGTCGAACTGCGGTATATCCTAAATGTCCCTTTGGGCAAAATGCTTTGGGGCAAGTCTCTTGGGTTAAGACTATCTGGGGCAACACCATTTAGGGCAACACTATTTGGAGCAAGACATGAAACGACGGGAGTTGATTCAAAACTTTGGTACGGGGCTGCTCAGCACGATCGCCCTGGGCTGGACTGCTAAACGCACTGCCGCTCAGAGTGCCGCTACAACCTTGCGGGTTGAGTGGTTGGGGCATACCTGTTTCCTCTTTGAAGGGGATGGTAAACGCATTATCGTCAACCCCTTTTTAAAAATTGGCTGTACCGCAGGGTATCGCTCTCCCGCTGTGCCAGCGGATTATGTCTTGCTTAGTAGTCGCCAGTTTGATGAAGGCGCATCAGAGGTCATTCCTGGTGATCCCCGGGTGTTCTATGAGCCAGGAGCCTACCAATTGGCTGATGATACCCCCATTCAGGGCATTCGCACGGAGCACGATCGCTTAGAAGGGAAGCGTTTTGGGTCGAATACAGCTTGGCGGTGGACTCAAGGGGGCATTAATATTCTTCACCTAGGGGGCATTGCGTCAGAAATTAGTATCCGCCAGAAAATTTTAATGGGTTCTCCGGATCTGCTCCTGATTCCCGTGGGCGGAAAACAGCCCCCCAACGGCACCGATAAATATGATCCTGCTTGGCCAGAAGTGTACACGCCCCAAGAAGCCAAGGCGGCGATCGAAGCCTTAAATCCCCGTATGGTGATTCCGACCCACTACCGCACCCAGGCCGCGGATCCCAATCTCTGTGATTTAGGGGAGGTTCAGGCTTTCCTTCAACAAATGAAGGAGGCTCCCACCCGGTATAGCGACACCAATACCTTGGCCCTGTCCCCCGGTGTCCTTCCCGCTGAGCGATCCACCATTCAGGTTATGGGGTATCGCACTTAAGCACTTTCTACGCTTGCCAAGATTAACCAAGGTTAAGAGGGTGTTCCCGGTCGGACTGCACATCCTAGATTAGATTAATTGTGGCGGGTGGCGCAGCCGCCCGCCACAATCCCTAGTCTTGCGCAGCCATCGGAACCCCTATTTTGGATTTTTCGAGGCACCCTAAGGTTTAATTCCCTGAAAACTGAACACAGTTCCCATGCTTCCCCTCACTGCCTGGTCTGAGCAACTCCAACCCACTGCCGACGGATCCTATACGTTTTTTTCACCAGAATTTCAGGAAACTTTTCATAGTCGGGCGGGAGCCCGGAGTGAGGCGCTAGAAAAATTTGTCTTGGCGACGGATTTAGTGCAGCGGGCCCAAAGCGATCGAGTAGTGATTTTAGATATTTGCTATGGACTGGGCTATAACACGGCTGCGGCCCTCGAAGTGATTTGGCAGACTAATCCCCAGTGTTATGTCACTTTGGCTGGATTAGAGATTGATCCCAGTGTGCCCCAAGCTGCCCTGGAGCCTCAACTTGGGTCTTTGTGGCCGGATTCGGTGCTTACGGTACTGCAAGGGTTAGCCTACACTGGTTCCTATCAATCCCCTCGCTGTCAGGCGACCCTCTACTGGCAGGATGCCCGTAGCACTATTCAAACCTTAAAGAGTCAATCCTTCCAGGCAGATGTTATTTTTTTAGATCCTTTTTCGCCTCGGCGGTGTCCGCAGCTCTGGACGGTTGAATTTTTAAGCGTTGTTGCGGCTTGTCTGGCTCCGGAAGGAAAACTGAGTACCTATTGTCGGGCGGCTGCGGTACGGTCTGCTTTACAAGACGTGGGGTTAACTTTGGGCACTTTACCGGTTCCGCGTCCGGCTCCCTCCCATGAATGGGCCCAGGGGACGATCGCTACTCACCCTCATACAGCGGCAGCCCACACTTTAATTCCGCTCTCTTTGGCAGAGGTGGAACACCTGCAAACCCGTGGGGGTATTCCTTACCGTGACCCAGATTTACAGGCTACCGCTTCTGAGATTTTAGGGAGACGATCGGTAGAGCAGCAGAACTCCGATCGGGAATCCACAACCCACTGGCGCAAACGTTGGGGAATCGAATAAATTCCCCACACTTCAGCAGGCTTAGAGATTTTGTTCACTTAAATCACGACAAAGATGATCAAAGGCTTGATCGAGGATTGCAGCGGCGTTCATACCGCTAGAGGTTGCCATGTCGGCAATCATCCCTTTCATGATTTGAATTCCCCGCACCGTTGGGCCAATGGGAACGCCCAGAGAATTGTAAGTTTCCCGTAGCCCTTGCAAAACCCGCTCGTCTAGCACATAGGTGTCGGAAGCAACGATCGCATAGGTGGCATAGCGGAGGTAATAATCCATGTCCCGTAGACAGGCAGAAAAGCGGCGGGTGGTGTAGGCATTACCGCCCGGACGAATGAGTTCCGGTACTTCTACAAAGAGTTGTGCTCCGGCATCACGGACAAGATCAGCAGCATTGGCATTAATGAGGGCGGCAAGCGCAATTCGTGTGTTGCCCTCGGCAAAGTAAGCCTTTAGGGAATCGATCGCGTTGCGATCGAAATAGCGCCCAATGGCATCGTAGCTCCCAATTAAGCTGGTTACGGCATCCCGCATGTAACTGCTCTCCCAAATTTGTTTATAAACGAAAGGATAAAAAGTCAGAAGGGTAAAAGATCAACAACGCAGCAGAGCCTGAACGTGACAAAGCCTGAAACGTTGTGTTCTAGACGGTTATACCCGCTTCAAAATTGATTTGAGTGTATCACGCCCCCGATCCATTCCTCATTTTCCTCAAACAAAGCCACGATTCTTGGTGCATTGAGGGAGGTTTCCGTAACGATCGTTAACAATTGACGGCAATCCTTCACAGCTAGGTGTACCCTACACTGACCGATCGTCTCGATCTATGTATCGATATCTGAGTGCTAATTAATGACTGTCCCTAGTGAACATCTGACCCACCCCTAGCCCCTCCCAAGAGGGGAACCGGAGTGAACTTTACTGATCCTAGTTCTCCAAAATCCAAAGTTCGATCGCTTTCACCTTTTTCCGCAACTCACGGGCACGGGCTTTGAGTTTAGGGTTATACGGGATAATGTGATCAGCCATCGCCGCTAGTAAGGTGCAATTGATCCGCCGTTCAAACGGCTTGATTGTTGCCTAGTTCAATGT
>JBEAPM010000453.1:0-18050 GCA_041164445.1 Cyanobacteriota bacterium | reverse complement strand
AACATTGAGGACGAAATCAATATTTCGATGGCTAGGGTGAGAAGGAGAAATAGGGGTACGGGGATGAGCCGAAAGCCTTGAGGTATAAGGCTTCTGTTCGATTTTATCTTCAATTTTGGCAGTGCTTTATCACCGAAGATTTATGTAACGAAACCTTTACAAAGTTCAATTCGGGGATCTTTAACCCAAATCCTGCAATAATCCCACTAGCTGTTGGGGGTCTGCAAACTTGCCCACGATGCGGCGAACGGGCGGGGGATAGGTACGAATCAGGGTGGGAATCGCGGTAACTTGATCCTGTTCCGCCAGTTCCGGTTCTCGATGAACATCAATGACTTTTAAGCTATAGGGAGCATGAAGTCCTTGTTCTAAGCACTGATGGAGTTCCTGTAAGCTCTGTTTCGTTTGGATCCCATATCCGGACACATACAGGCGCAGGACATAGTGTAAGGCTCCAACCACTGAGGGTTGAGGGGTGGATGGTCGAGATCGTAGGGAATGAGGAGGGTCGCCGCTGGGGGAGCTAGAGCGGGTAATTTCTTGGGAGAGGGACATTACCTGCTCTAAGGGAACCACCCAGTTGTGTCCTTGCCATAACTCAGGAAATTGCTGAGCATAGGATAAGAGGAGTTCTGCATCTAGAATTTCTGGCACACTTTTGGCCCGTTGCCAGGAGAGATGGGGGAATTCAAATAAAGCGTTCAGAAAATAGCGATGGTGATACACGGGGGTATGAATTTCAGCAAAAATGCGTGGTGTCTCATTTAAAGCGGGCCTGCCCACATCTACCGTTGCGGTGTAGTGTGGCACCAGAAAATGAGGCGTTTCCCGCAGTTTCAGTAAGGACTGAATCCCTAAGCACAGATCAAAATGCCAGTGTCGGGTTTTATCTCGATCCACTGCGTAGAGGACATCCCCGCCCGGAGTGAAGAGAACGATCGCTTTGTAGGGCGGAGCAATGGCCATGGGACTAATGGGGTTTATAGGATGGATTGAACAAGGGCGGCACGGTTACCCACTGAAGGCGCGGCACTCTTCTCTTCAATTTTCTCGCTTTCAGTGGCAAGCCCACGGGATCAAGATAGGGTTTGGAAGAGGGTCATGACGGCTTCCCAGGCCTGGGCACAGACCGCAGGACGATAGTCCGATCGTTGATCGCAACAGAACCCATGACCTGCGTCTGGGTAGCGAAAGATACGATGAGAGACCTGAGCTGCTTGTAGAGCCTGTTCAATTTGATCAACATGCTCTAAGGGAATTAAGGGATCTTCCCTACCATAGAATCCGTAGAGGGTTCCCTGAATTTCTGGAGTACGGCTCAGGGTCGGTTCACCGCCCCCGGGGGTAAAGAGGGGAATGCCTGCCCCATAAAAAGAAGCAGTGGCTTTAATGTCCGGTAAGGTTGCCGCTAGATAGGCAACATGGCCTCCAAAGCAAAAGCCAATACATCCTACCCCTCGGTGTACTTCAACCCCCGGACAGGTTTTTAAGTAAGCGATCGTTCCCTGAAGATCACTTAATAATTGTCCAGCAGTGGTGAGATCTTTATGCTGTCGCCCTAGGGCCACCTCGTCCTCACTATATCCCACCTCAAAACCGGGGGCTGTCCGTTGATAAAGGGCCGGGGCGATCGCCCGATAACCAGCTTCAGCTAGGCGATCCACCACCGAGCGAATATGGCTATTGACCCCAAAGATTTCCTGGAGTACCACGATCGCGGGACTGGGGGTTTCAGTCTGAAGCGGGTAGGCTTCGTAGGCATCAATGACAATACTTGCCGTGGGGATTTGAATCCAATTGTGCTGAATTTTGATCATGATCTCTTTTAGGACAATGGGGTCTTCGGATCTCGAAAGGGGCCTGGACTGCATGGATGCCGCGCCCTAGCGCGAAAGTCCCAACTCTTTAAGGAGCAAGGGCAGGGCTGATCGATCCCTAGCAACTGCAGGCGTGCGCCGCTCCGCGCTGTACTCTCTCGCTAATTTTTTTGCTTTAAGCAGACAGCCCTCGTTTGTTACACTAAGATGAAGGATGAAGGAAGGAAAGAATTCGATACCTTGAGCAATTGAGTGGCAAGCAGCTTCGCTGACCCATGCCGCCTACTCCTAGGTGGAAAGAGGATTCCATTTTAGCTTTTTCGATCTGCCCGATTGAGTAAAAAAAACTACCCAAATCTATAGAGTCTTCTGTGGATTTCATAGACAGCCTTTACGACACCTCGTCAAAAACGCTATATACTTGATTTATCATCTATGAATGAATTTCTTTAACCTATACGGAAAAAACAATGGGAACGCAGGCCCCTATTTCAAGAGATGTTATTCAATATGTGGCAGATTACTTCAGTATTCTTGGTGAGCCCATGCGGCTCCGTATCCTCAGTCTATTACAGGATGGAGAAAAATGTGTTCAGGATTTAGTGGCTCAGACGGAAACCAGTCAAGCCAATGTCTCTAAACACTTAAAGGTGATGTTGCAAGCAGGAATTTTAAGTCGTCGCACAGAAGGTACTTCTGCCTATTATTGTGTAGCCGATGATTTAATTTATGACCTCTGCAATTTAGTGTGCGATCGTATTGCCGATCGCATTGAACGCCAAGCAGAACAGTTTCGTAAACTGAGCCTGACCGGGAAGCAGTAGGAAGCCGTAATGTCGGAAGCGATCGTTCGCTTAGTGGATATTTCTAAGGTCTATGGCAGTGACGAGACAGAAGTTTATGCCCTACGATCGTTAAATCTTGAGGTTCATTGTGGGGAGTACTGCGCCATTGTCGGGGCTTCTGGATCTGGAAAATCGACCTTAATGAATATTATTGGCTGTCTCGATCGTCCCAGTCAGGGGCAATATTACCTAGATGGTCAAGAAGTGGCTCAACTCAGTGACAGCGATCTCGCCTACACTCGCAACCATAAAATTGGCTTTATTTTTCAGCAGTTTCATCTCTTGCCTCAGTTGACTGCCCTAGAGAATGTTGTCCTGCCCATGATCTATGCAAATGTACCGGCGCAGGAACGCCAACGACGGGCCCAGGATGCGCTGGAAAAAGTGGGGCTAGGCAATCGTTTGAGAAATCGCCCTAACCAACTCTCCGGTGGGCAGCAACAACGGGTTGCCATTGCCAGAGCGATCGTTAATGATCCGGTACTGTTGCTGGCGGATGAACCCACAGGAGCCCTGGACTCTCATACTACCCAGGAAATTTTAAGTATTTTTCGGGATCTGCATCAACAAGGCATGACCATCACCGTTGTCACCCATGAAAAGGAAGTGGCGGATCAGGCTCAACGGGTCATTCACTTTAAGGATGGGGAAATCATTAGTGATGAATTGAATCTCGTCTCTCCAGCGGAACCGGTTCTCTCCGCAGTCTCTTGAACACGGTTTCTCGAACATCCCTTGGGGAATCCCTTCACCGGCAGTGGATCGGCTTTCACCCTCAAATTTCTAAAGGACGTAGTAAGATGAAACCGCCTCAACTCGCCACTTCCTAAACTTACAGAGGACTGGATAGCTTATGATGTCGTCCCGAACAGTTCGATCACTCTTCCTCGCCCTGCTTTCCTTGGGTCTAGGTTTACCGGCAGCCCTGCCAGTGCAAGCAGGAACCTGCGCCTCTCAGTGTGGGCCAGCCCCCCTCAGTTTTACCCCTGGCTCTCCGATCGAGGTGGAAGTGGTTAACCTCACCGCCAACATTATTTTGTTTGAGGAAGCCGGAGGCACGGATCCCATTCCCTTAGCTCCCGGACGAACGCTGCGACTGCCTCGCCTCACCACGACGATCGAAAATGCTGCTTTAAACTTTTGGGATAGCTTGGGACTGGCGGTGCAGGCTCGCCTCACAAAGTCTTCAGCATCCTTACTGCGCGTCGAAATTCTGCCGGAATACGACCCTCCCGGCCAGGGGGCTCTTTACTTGCGGGACGATGGCCGAGTGGATGTGTTTTAACCTGGGTTCTTTTGCTGAAGCTGAACTTGTGTTTTTTGATCCCCTTGCTATCCATGATGTTGACCCGGATGCAAGGGGTGAAATCAGCCATTGAATCTAACATAATGACAACATTAAAACGGACTGGGTGGGTAGGTCTGGAGCCATGACGATCGTTCTGGGCGTTAGCCTAAAAGCGATCGCACTGCTTTGATCAGCGTGTCATCTTGGAAGTTACTCTTCATGAGATAGAAATTAGCCCCTGCCCTCAGCCCCTGTTGCCGGTCTTCTTCCCGATCGCGGTAGGACACCATAATCACCGGCAGGGTTTGTAATTTGGCATGATTGCGAACTTGGTACAGTAGCTCCAGTCCACTCATCCCCGGCATATCTACATCAGTAATCAGCAAATCATAGTTATGCTGTAATAGGGCTTCCCAGGCCTCTACGCCACTCGCGGCCTGGTGAACCTCGTAATGATGTTGCTGGAGGAGGCGGGTTTCCGTCGCCCGTACCGTGGGGGAATCATCCACCACTAAAACGCACTGTCCCTGGGCCAGGACAGGACGGGATTGCAAGGTGACATTGAGGGAGAGGTTTGTCCGCAGATGCTGGTCAATGGAGCGCACCAACTCCACACCGTCAATAATCAAAACGGGAGAGCCATCCCGGAGTAAGGCCACTGCACTCATGTCTCGGATTCGACCCAAGCGGGGATCTAGGGGGCGCACCACCAGATCCTCTTCCCCTAAGAATTGCTCCACCACCACCCCATAGGAGCGCCCCCCTTCCTGGATGACCACCACCGCCAGCTCGTCACTGGACACTGGCGCAGGGGGCAGTTCTAGCACCAGATGCGCGGGGACAAGACCAATGTTCTGTTCATCCTTCGTGAAAAAGGGTCGTCCTTCGACCTGATAGATCTCCTGAAGACTGATCTGCACAATTTGATCCACCCGGGCCAGGGGAAAGGCATAGGTTTCACCGCCAATTTGCACCAGCAGTGCCCGCACAACGGATAGGGTGAGGGGCAGTTGAAAATGAAAACGACTGCCTTGCCCTTTTTGAGTGGTGACTTGAACCCGGCCCCCCACCTGCTGCGCCATGGTTTTAGCCACATCGAGTCCCACACCCCGCCCGGAAACCTCCGTCACTTGGGTTGCGGTGGAAAAGCCCGGCAAGAAGAGGAAGTCTAAGAGTTCAGTTTCCGAAAGCTGCGCTCCCATATCCCTGGACACTAAGCCCCGGGCTTGAACCGTTTGGCGGAGTTCTTCTAAATCAATCCCTTGCCCATCATCACTAATAGTAATGACTAACATTCCTCCCCGGTGCAGCGCTTCCATGCGAACAGTGCCGTAGGGGGGTTTGCCCTGAGCGAGACGATCGTTGACGGGTTCAATGCCGTGATCGACGGCGTTGCGTAAAATGTGGGTGAGGGGGGCTTCCAACTTATTGAGGATGTCCCGATCGACGGCGGTGGCTTTACCGAGGACTTCAAAGCGCACTTGCTTGTTGAGTTGGCGGCTGAGATCCCGCACCATACGGGGAAAGCCCTCAATGCCATCACTAAAGGGACGCATGTGGGCATGAATCACTTCTCGGTAGAGGCGATCGGACAGGTTGAGGCTACGGCGGACATAAAGTTCCAGTTCCCCTAAACGATCGTCGAGGAGATCGTAGCAATCCTGTTCCTGGCGACGGGCGGTTTGAATTAAGGCTTTCAGTTGCGGAGAAGTCTGGCCCTGCTGGGTTAACTCCCGCTCTAGATGTTCCAAAATCCGGGAGAGTTCCTGTTGTTGTAATTTAACCAGCCCCAGAGAGTCGGCAAAGGGCTGTAGCCAGTTTGCATCGACAAGGGATTCCCCTGCTAACCCAATAATGCGGTGGAGGTTATCGGCACTGACCCGGACAACGCGATCGGCGGGGGTGGCGGCTTCTGAAGCCGCCAGGGTTGAGGGGGAGCGGGGCATTAACGTAGAGGTGGGGGGGGAATCGCCGCCCAGGGCCTGCCAGAGTTGCTGCAAACTAGTTTGGAGGGTTGCTAAGACTTCTGCCTGAGTGTCTACCCAGGGCATCACCTGATCGGGGGGGCGACGATGGAGATTATCCAGCCAGTCCACCCCCTGGAAGAGCCGATCGAGATCGGCGGAGTCAGTGGTCGTGGTCTGGTTTTGCAGTTCATGGGCTTGCAGTTCACTCTGGATGCAGACAAAACAGCTTTCCATCTGGTGGGCTAAGTCCACAACGGACTGAAGTTCGAGCATTTTAGCTGCGCCCTTGACGGAATGGGCTGCCCGCATCAAGGACTCGATCGCTTGGGGATCATTTTGGCTTTCTAAGGCCAAGAGTCCTTCGTTCAGGACTTTTACCTGTTGTTCTACTTCCTGACAAAAGGTATCCACAAGGGCTGGGTCACGGGAATTGGCCATGGGTAGTTATGAGTTATGAGTTATGAGTTATGAATTATGAATTAACCGGCACTTGCGGTGAGAGCTTCCTGAAAGGCCCTCAGAATTTGCTCACCATTGAGGACGTTGACTTTACGATCGTTCCAATAGGTAATGCCTTGGGTATAGGCCGTGGCTTGGGACACTACAATAGGGGGGGGCTGAAACTGTTGCACTGAAAAACGATGGATGCCATAGATTTCGTCAACGGGGGCCACCCAAGGCTGCAAGGGATCCCCCATGACCACCCAGCGGGGATGAACGGGATGTTCACTCAAATCAGATCTGGACAGGGACAGGCCAGGGGATGCCGCAGCTTCCGGCGAGATCCCTAATAAGGCGGCTAAGGATACACAAATCAGAATCTCTCCTCGGATATTGCCTAGCCCCAATAAGATGCCAGGGGCCCGATGGGGTAAACGATGAATGGCGGTGGGGGGGGTAATCAACTGCAACAGGTTCACCGGGAAGGCCAAACATTCAGAACCCAGACGAAAGAGCATGAGCGACTGGGGTTGAGCAGAGGGAACGATCACCTCCGTGTGATGATCAACTTCGGGAGGGGATACCTCTGCTAAGACCTGAGTCCACTCTTCCAGATAGTCCGGTGGGGCTACCCGCTCTAGTAAACTCCGGCCCGCTGCGCCATACACCATACAATTCCGGCAGTGGATGACCTGGTTGAGCAGGGGACAGGAGCGATCGCCCATGACTCCAATCTTATTCCAGCAGTCCTGTAAACCTTGTTCCCCCAGATCCTTGGCAGACCCAGGAGAATCAGCCATCGGTGACATCCCATTCATAGCCCATAGTTCCCGTGATCTTCATAGCCTTGGCGGCGCTCCACTTGGAAACGGGAAATTTCCGATCGTAGACCATTCGAGGCCGATTCCAAGGTATGGAGGGCACTATTGGTCGACTGCACCATATTGAGGGTGTTGTTGGAGGCTTGATTGAGGTGATCCATCGCCTGACTAATTTGCTGAGCCCCGAGGGATTGCTCTTGAACGGAATGGCTGACATCCACAAAACGGGGGGTCAACTCTTGGATTTGTTTAATCACCAGGGCGACTTGATCACTAATGTGGGTCACATTGTCCACACTATGGCTCACGGACTGGTTAAATTTGTCCATTTCCATCACGCCCCCAGACACGGCGGTTTGCATCTCTTTGACCATTTGCTCAATTTCTAGGGTAGCCACGGCGGTTTGATCCGCCAGGCGACGAATTTCCCGGGCTACCACCGCAAAACCAGCGCCATATTCTCCCGCTTTTTCCGCTTCGATCGCTGCGTTTAAGGACAAGAGATTGGTTTGATCTGCAACCTTGGTAATGGTGGTAATCACCCGATTAATATTATTGGCTTTTTCGTTCATCATGCTCAACTTCAAGGTGATGGACTTAGTATCCTCCACCAGTTGACGCATGGTGGTTTCCATTTGCTGCAAATTACTTTGGCTCTCACCGGCAGCCTGGGCTGTATTTTGGGACAGATTTTTAACCTCATCCATCGTAGATACTAAGTCCTCCGACGTATTCGCAATTTGATGAGAAGTTACCGCTACTTCTTGAATGGAAGCGGCCTGTTGAGAAACCGTGGTTTGTAACTCTTGCCCTGCGGCATTAATTTGCTGGGCAGAATAATTAATAGATTGCCCGGCATTTTGAATCCGTTCAATCAGATTATTGAGATCTTTCTGCATGGTGCAAAAGGCATTTTGCAGTTGACCTAATTCATCTCCCTGTTCCGATCGCTCCACCGTAGCCCGTAAATCTCCCTCGGAAATTTTTTGGGCGGCTGCGACTACGCCCGCAATCCGGGTTCCCAAGGGCTTAGCGATCGTATTGCTAAAAAAGGTGCCAAAAATTAGCGCCGTCACGGGCCCCAGGAAAATGCCCACGAGGGCCCAAAAGCGACTTTGGGAGACATCCTGACTGGATTCCTCAATGACTTCTTGCGCTGCGGATTGGTTCAGGGCAATGAGCTTGAGGAGACCATCAGTGGCAGCCTGAAACTCATCCCGATTTTCATCGGCTTGGGTTTCCAACTGCTGAAACGCCTCCTGAGCCTGACGCAACCCTTGCAATTCGGCATTATTCGTTTGTCCTTGGCGCAGTATCTCTACCTCACGGCGGGCAGGGGCTAGCACACCACGACTCTCAAACTCAGCGTTCAGTTGGAGAAATTTTTTGTGGAGATTTTCCCAGGCTGTCCATTTGGCTTGAAAATCCGCATAAAGTTCGGCTTCTCCCGGCAAGGAGGGGGCACTTTCATACTCCTTAAAGCCTTCATCAATCTGTTTCCAGGCATTGTCAATTCGGGTAATTTCAGCTCGACGTTGTTCCACATTTAAATTGGCTCCTAAGAGGCCCCGTTCCGAGGACTCGATTTGAGTTTGACCCTCGTTAATTTTCCACAATCCATTGACACTCGGAATGGTGTTAATGGATAAGGTTCTAATATGGCTACCTAATTGTTCACTGCTAGTCCAGCCAACGATCGCCATAATTAAAATTAAAACCCCCATAAAGCCAAAAGCAACCTTAAGGCGGGATTCCATAGACTGATTTTTGAACATCGGATCAGATCCTTAAAAAGACAATTAATGGTGCGAGGGAGTACCTCGATGCATTGTGGATTCATTGTGGATCCATTGTGGTGAACAGCTTCGCTGTCCGCCCTAATCCCTACGCCTGGGTAGAAATAGGGCTTTCCACTGAAAGCGAAAAAATTGAACGGAAGAGTGCGGCGCGGAGCGCCGCACTCTTCCGCCTTAAATTGGTAGCCGACATAGGAACCCAATTCTGGATTTTTGAGGTGCATCTTTTAAACCTCCTGCTGACCTAGCGAAGCATCGGAGGCGGATAAAAGACCCAGCAAGGCATGAGATCCTAAATTGGTGACGAGTTTATCCATCCCCAAATATTGAATCATCCCCCGATCGTCAAGCAGCATTCCTCCTAGGTAATGACCTTTTTGGGTGGGGAGTGTGGGATCAATAATATCGGAAAGCGATCGTTCTAAAGTTTCGGTGACCTGTTCAGCTATAAGTCCTAAATATTGGACGGTATTCGGTTGAGATTGCTGTTGAACCTGATATTGAATAATCATAATTCGAGTACTGAGGTAAGGCATGGCCCCTTTTCCCTCTAAGAATGTCCCTAGATCGATCACGGGAATGATAATACCACGATAATTTAATAACCCGGAAACAAAGGAAGGGGCATTGGGAACTTCCCGGAGATGAACCCGAGGAATCACTTCTACCACTTGAGAAGCTTCCAAGGCATACCATCGAGATCGAACTTGAAAGATGAGTAGAAGCATCGTTACCCCACGATCGCCGCATAGGCAATAATAACAATATTAAAGAGCGTAAAGGAAATCACAAAGACCGGTAAGGAAATTTGTCGATCGAGATTTAGAGCGGCTTGACTTTGCCCTAATTCTGTCAATTTTCGGGAATATAAGGAAATACAAGCCGCAGCAAAAATATAGACGATCGCCATGACATGGATAAAGTCTGTCAGGGTAAAACTATCCGTTTGTCCTAGGGCTGCATCCGCCACCTGCAGATTGACCACTACGGCAAAGAGGGTACCGACCAAAATTCCTAAGCGATCGGAATAGTCTTGATTGAGTAAAAGAGACATCGCAGAAAGGGCCACCGCTGCATAAACCCCCGCCGTTAGCTTGAGAAAACTCACCAAATTCACCCGCTCCAGATCAAGGGAAATGACCAGTTGACTATATTGTCCCGTCCCATCATTAAGACCGGGGTTACCAAAGGTTGTGTCGTATTCTACCGTTTGTTCTTGAATGCTAAAATTTTCGATCTTCCAGCCCGGAATGGGCAGGGATTTCTGATAGCCAGATTGAGCAAAATCTGGTGTATAAATAAACACTCTAGCATCCTGAATCGACTCTTGAATATTGATGGTGAGTTGTTGACGATCGAAGGGATAATTTTTCAGATTCCAACGATAATAGAGTGTGGCTTTAATTTCACCTTGAGACCAATAGAGCGTCGATCGCGGTGAAAAACTATTGGACTTATTGGGAACTTCTAGGGTGGTAAGATTATTGGCTTCCCATTCGATCGCCCCCACTAACTTTAAGGTTTCTAAGGGTTTTAACTCTGGGGAGGGGCAAATACTCCACACCTCAAAATCCACGGTGAATGATTGGTTGTTAAAGTCAAAGCCCCGTAGTCCGGTGACATAAACCCCAACCCGGCAGGTATCCGGTGCCTGGGGCAAGTTAATGACAGGCTGAGCCCAGACCATCCCTGGGAAAACACTCCAGGCGATCGTGACCAACAGAACTGCGATCGTTCCCCAGAGCAGTTTATAGAACTTGGACAACCGATCTAAACAGGTAGGAGTCTGCTGAATCAAACGAGAGCTGGTGGTCATCATTGCCTTAGACTAGCATTATCCGCCACACAGTCAGAGTCTCGCTCTACGGAGGAGGAACCTGTCTCGCAATGGGCGTAGCATACAGCGGTGGGGCACATCGCAGTGAATTTTGGTGAGGGTAAAGTCGTAAGGACTCCCCATGATCCAAGAATCCCCTCGCCTTTAGGTAGGGGAATTGTCAAAAGGATTGGGAAGCCACCCAGTCATTCAGATGCTCGAACTCTGCTGAAAATGCCCCATCATTATACAGCAATTAAATGGGTTGTGTGGTGGGAGCACCTACTCTCAGCGATCGTCCCATTCTGATCTGAGATTCTTAGACCGAGGGTTCTGGATTGACCTCTGGAGTGGGTTCCAAACGCGCAGTATCCGCAAAGCAAACCCCATCTAGATCGGCAAAGGAGGCCAAATATTGGTACAAAGTGTAACGTCCATTGGCTTGACCGGCAAAGCTACGCTGGTTGACATTAGCCAGGGCAATATCATCGAGGGCATCATAACCACTGCTACGCAGCAAACGGGATTCAATTAAATACCCCTGCGCATCCACCAAAACAGCGATGGAAATACCACCAGCATTGCGCGGGCAGACCGGATCAGGAAAGGCAAGTTTAATTTGAATGCTGGGTTCGGGTTGCAAATCCTCTTGCCCCGTAGCCGCTTGGACTTCAGCAATAAGACTCGTTAAGAGGGCTTGAGCTTCTCCTACACTCGTTTGGGCCGGGTTATAGGCGTAACGATCGCGGTATTTCTCTTGCAGTGCCTGAATTTCGCTCACGGCGGAGGGTAATAGCGTTTCGGTTGGATTGGGGGTAGGCTGGGGGCGCACAGCTACTTGAGATGGTCCCTGAGGGATTTCAATGATGCTATCTACCGGATTGGGAATTGGATTTTGTTGGCTTGGATTTTGTGGAGCAGCGGCAGGTGAAGATCCCGTGGGCTGAGATGCCGTAGGGCTGGGAGGGCTTCCTGCTGTGGGCGTTTGGGAAGATTGTCCCCTTGGGAAGGAGGGCTGAGAAATCTGAGGCGGGCCAGGCAGGGGCTGCGCATTAGACTCTGGTATCACCACAGGGTTGGGCAAAATGGGCACACTACTTCCGCTAAACCAACCTCCTTCGGGGGGAGGTGGGGGCAGGTTGTTGAGGAAGGTGTCTAGATAGGGGGAGTTAAAGTTGGAGCTATAAAATTGAGAGTCAAGGTTGGGATCTCCACTAACCGTCGGAGGTAGGTTGGGGCCAGGCAATCCGCCGGTTTGCCCCTGTAGCGGAGGAAAAAGGGCGAAGGATTGTTCCCCTGTATTGGGATTTAACTGCTGTTGCACAAAGTCGGGCAAGCGCTCCAGGTCACCAGCGGAAAGTTCCACGACATCAACACTAGCGGGAGTTTCACTGCGGGGCGTTTGGCGAGTTGCGGCTTGCAAGCCCGAAAAGGCTAAGAGGTGAATCCCGATGGATACTAAAACCGCAAACAGACTGGATTGATTTAAGTTATTGGGCAGTGCGTTACTCATAGCGATCGGGGGATCTCCCCTATGATAAAAACGGATCAAGCTTGGGGCACCTCGAAACATCGAACATTTCGTCCCTGTTCCTCCGGAGTGATAGGGATTATAGCGAGCGGCTTTACCGTTCGCCATCGTGAATTGAAGTGCCCCGTTTTGGATTTGGAAGTAGACCCAACGATGGGTAAACTTCGCTTGCGAATAGGGTTTTGGCCGGTCAGTGAACAGGCTGAACTCTTGGAAATCCCCTACGCTGGCTTTTCCTGAGCATATTTTAGACTCACCTCAAGGTTCACCCCAACAGTTTTTTACCATGTCTTTTTTTCCTTTCTCATACCTTGTCTCTATTTTAAGTCCTCTCCTTCGATTCTTTGGGACGATCGTTCAGGTGACTTTGCTCCTGACGATCGTGATCAATTTGTTTACCACCCCAGTGCAGGCGGTTCCCCTCTTACCAGCCGCGCTACCAGGGCTGAATCATCTTTTTGCTGGTACGGCTCCCAGCAATCTAGGGGTACAGGACGATCGCCTCGCCCCTTGTCCCACTTCTCCCAATTGTATCCTCAGTCAAGGCAGTGATCCAGCCCACGAAATTGCGCCATTAACCTATCAAAGCGATCGTCAAACCGCCTATGAAAACCTCGTGAAAATTTTAGGAGTGGTTCCCCGTACCCGCATTGTGACCCAGACCGAAAATTACATCCGCGTAGAGTTTGAGAGTCGGTTAATGGGCTTCATTGATGATGGGGAGTTTTATTTTCCCGAAACGGAGGGCATCATTCAAGTGCGATCGGCTTCCCGACTGGGAGAATCGGATCTGGGGGTGAATCGGACACGCATGGAACAAATCCGCCTGGCCCTGCAGGACTTAGAAGTGTCCTAACCGCTTCCTAACTGACAGCAGTCTACCAGTACCAATGCGGCCCAAGCCTGGAGGGAATATACTGAGCCATTGTTATGAGGAATGGACTTGTACGACAAATCCCTCCGCAAAATCGATCGTTTCTACCCCACGCTAGCAATAACCTTCGCAATATCTTGAGGAGTAGCACCAGTAGCCAGAATAGTTATTGGTAGTTACCCTATTACGCGACGTGCAACTCTTCTCTGAATTGACTCCCGCCTTAGCGATAGACCAAGGTTAACCGCAATGGCAAGCTCAGCTTTCTTATTCCTTGTAGCCCAAATGCTCCCAAGCGAGGGGAGTGGCCAAGCGTCCTCGGGGGGTGCGTTGCAAATAGCCCCGTTGCAATAAATAGGGTTCATACACCGACTCGATCGTTTGGGCATCTTCTCCTGTAGCGGCCGCTAGGGTATCTAACCCGGCTGGGCCGCCCTGATATTGCTCAATCAAAGTTGTTAATAAACGACGATCGACCCAATCTAAACCACAGGGATCTACTTGGTAACGCTCTAGGGCCTCTGCGGCGATCGTTTGATCAATGGTAGTTTTTTCTTTGACCGTGGCATAATCCCGTACTCGTTTGAGGAGGCGATTTGCAATCCGGGGGGTTCCCCTCGATCGCTGGGCAATTTCCTGGGCCCCGTCTGCTGTCAGGGGGGTATTCAAGACCTGGGCCGATCGTAGCAGGATTCCTTGTAACTCCTCCGGCTCGTAAAAGCGCAACCGTTGTACCAACCCAAACCGATCGCGGAGGGGAGAGGTGAGGGATCCCATTTGAGTGGTGGCTCCAATCAGGGTAAAAGGCTTGAGGGGAACACTGCGGGTTCGGGCGGACTGCCCCTTGCCCAAGGTAATGTCGAGGCGACAATCCTCCATGGCGGGATAAAGAATTTCTTCAGTCACTTTAGACAGGCGATGGATTTCATCAATGAAGAGAATATCGCCGCTTTGTAGCCCCATCAGTAAGCCCACAATATCGCGGGGACGTTCCAAAGCCGGGGCAGAGGTGACTTTACAGTTCACCCCCATTTCCTGCGCTAACACCAGGGAAAGGGTCGTTTTTCCCAACCCGGGCGGCCCGTAGAAGAGGAGATGGTCTAGGCGATCGTTACGCACCTTGGCGGACTGAATGGCAATCTGCAGCACTTCCTTTAGGTCTCGTTGGCCAATGTAGTCCGCTAAGGTTTGAGGACGCAGTGACTCCTCCGGCTTGCCCTGTTCGTCATCTTGGGCTTGCGGGGTTAAGACTTCTGCGCTGGGGGGTTTAGATTTAGCCTTAGCTTTTTTAGGCTTAGCCTCAGAATCGGGGGGTTCCGAGGTATGGGAAGAAACGATCGCCACGGCAAAAACCTCTGGTGGGACAGGTGGGGTGCAGGCTGCATAATATCAAACCCTATCAAGACTTTTCTCTCACACCCTTCTCCTGTAGCCAGTCTGCCAGCCACGTTAAGTCCTGTTCGGGTAGGGGCGGTAAGGGATCTACTTGATAATCAATGACCAGGTCATAGCCTGATTGATCATAAATATCGCTGAGCAAAGTTTGTAGGTTCAGAATGGGTTCGGATTCCTCCGGTGGCATGGGTAGCGGAAAGGCGGGAATGGCAGTCTGGATATTAAAGCCGTAGAGACGAGCTTGGGGACGTTCAGGGGTTGCACTCACGAGGGTGCGGTAGTGGGTTTCCAGGCTGGGCGGTAACTGGATCAATGGGGGCGAAGCTGTGGGGCAAGACCGATCGCGATCGCCGTAATCAAGCGATGGTGAAGGTTGGGCCAGGAACGAGGGTGTTCCAGATAGGGATCCATTCCTGGGAAGGATGAAGGCATAGGTCGATGCTTCCGAGACAGACAGTAATAGTTGCAGATAGTAATAGTTGCAGAAGGTGTTGCGCTACTGGGTATTTAACGAGGTGTTTAAACGATCGATTTGCTGTTGGGTGCGTGCGGCCCAATCTCGGCGATTCTGACTTTGGTACAGGCTTAGGGCATGGGAAAACAACGTTAACGCATCCTTAGGCTGATTTAACTTCACAAAGGCTAAAGCTGCCGCATAGTAAGCATCGGGATAATTTGGATTCACCTCTGCGGCCCGACGAAAATGCCCGATCGCCGCGAGGTAATTTTCCTGGTCGTAGTTCAAAGAGCCTAATCGGTACAGGGCTTCGATGTATTGGGGGTTGAGGAAAATGGCCTGCAGGTAAGCAGACTGAGCTTGATTTAAAAGACGCTGAATCCCCTGAGGATCCGTCACTTGCCCCGCCTGTTGTTGCAGGACAATGCCGAGGTGATAAAAGGCTTGGGGACTATTGGTTTGGAGTTGCAGGGTGCGGACAAAGGCAGCAGCGGCCTGGGACCAGGCTTCGGCTCTTTCATAGACTAGCCCCAAGTTGTACTGGGCAATACTCAACTGTGGATCGAGTTGAATGGCTTGCATTAACACCGCTTGGGCTTGCTCTAGATTATTGTTTTCCAGTAAAGCAGCCCCCAGGTTGGAGTAGGCTAGGGCAAAACGGGGATCCAGTTGTGTCGTTTGGGTAAAGGCTGCGATCGCTCCGGGCAGATCCCCCGATTGGCGTAGGGCTAACCCCAGATTGTAATGGGCGGGCACCAGTTGAGGATCTAAGGTTAAGGCTGTTTGAAAAGCCTCGATCGCGGCGGGGAGTTGATTGGCTTCGATCGCTTTCAAGCCATTGTTGAGCCAATCCTGGGCCGATCGGGGCAAGGTAGATAGGGGCGGAGACACGGGGGCGTTTGTCTGGGCCTGTGCCGTCCCATGATTGAGACCCCCTAGACCCATGCTGCAAAGGATCACCAGCAGCGTTAGGGCATTGCGACGAAACGGGAAGGATTGCATAGGCAAGTTGAAGCTGTTCAGCATAAACACCTTAGGGAAAAGTGTTGTATCTTAAGAAGCATCCCAAGGATGCGCACCCACATCGTTTATTGTATTACCCTGACTGCGTTAATCGCTTAGCTCATTGATGATTTTGAAGTCCATTCCCCTCTCAAAACTGCCGTGGCGTAAACTCTTTTGGGGGGGAGTCCTCTTGAGCTTCATGGTGCCGGCCATCGCCTGGGAATATATTCAACGCAGTAGCCAAAGCAAGCTCTACCAAACTCCCACGGAGGTTCCCCCGCAGCGGGTAGCGATCGTTTTTGGGGCTTCGGTCTGGTCTGATGGAACCCCCAGCCCCATGTTGGCGGATCGCATTGAGGGGGCGGTGAGTTTGTACCAGGCGGGGTTAGTGAGTAAGATTTTAATGACGGGGGACAACGGCAGTGAACATTACAACGAAGTGGTGGCAATGGAGAATTACGCCATCCAACAAGGGGTACCTGCTGCGGATATTACCTTAGACTATGCCGGGTTTAGCACCTACGAAAGTTGTTATCGCGCCAATGTTATTTTTGGGGTCAAGTCCGCCATTTTAGTGACCCAACGGTTTCACATTGCCCGTGCCGTTTATACCTGTCATCACCTGGGTCTAGAGGCGATCGGCTTAGGGACACCAGACTGGGAACGGTACGGCGGTATCGCCATGCGTCCCGTTGTGGTACGAGAGATGCTGGCCTGCGTTAAAGCCCTAATAGAACTGCATGTGCTCCACCCTAAACCCACCTTTTTAGGCAAGTTTGAAGGGCTTCGCTAGCCCTTGACGGAACCCGCTAGCAATCCCCGCACAAAATAGCGCTGTAGGCTAATAAAGAGAATCAGAGGAATGATCATAGACACAAAAGCCCCCGCCGTGAGCAGGTGCCAGTCTTGACCTCGATCCCCCACCAGATTACGCAGGACTAAGGTCAGCGGCGCAACGGTGCGATTGGCTCCCAGGTAGACCAGGGCCACCAGGAGGTCATTCCAGACCCAGAGAAACTGAAAAATGCCAAAAGAAGCTAGGGCCGGGATAGACAGGGGCAAGACAATGCGGGTAAAGGTTTGCCAATGGGTTGCACCATCGAGGGCCGCTGCTTCTAATAAATCCCCCGGCAGCGCATTAATGCTATTGCGGAGCAGGTATACCCCCAAGGGCATTCCATAGCCCGTATGGGCTAGCCAAACCCCCACAAATAGCCCCGAAAGCCCCAGCGTGTTGTACAACTGCAGGACGGGGATTAAGGTCATCTGCAGCGGCACCACCAGCAGCGCCACGATCGCAATGAACAACCCTTTGCGGCCGGGAAACTGCATCCAAGACAAGGCATAGGCCGCAAAAGCAGCGATCGTTAGCGTAATGATGGTGGCAGGCAGAGCAATGACAACACTATTCAAAAAGGCCTGAAAGAGTCCTTCTCGCCCCAAAACGATCGCGTAATTCTCTAAGGTGAACTGGCTAAAATCCAGGGGACGTTGCAGCACACTCCACCAGCCCGAGGCTTCGATCGCTGCCGCTGGACGCAGGGAACTAATCAACAGTCCTAAACTCGGGAGTGTCCAGAGGATTCCCAAGCCAATTACCGTGAAATGTAAAAAGAATTTTGGGATTAAATGTTGGAAGAGAGTCTTCATGGCAAATTTGCTATACCGGTTTCAATGATAACGGGAGATTGGATCCCAACCCTTGTTCCGAAAGACTTTGTTAGAATCCTCAGGACAGTCCTAAGGCAAAAGTGGATATTGCTGCCGGAAAAGCAACCAGCCTAGATACCGAGCTTTGGGGATTCTAGAAAGAGATACAGTGACCTGGTTTTGGGTGGGTAGCCATGACCAGTACATCAGTACGATCCTCACTATCTTAACCTGAAGGAAAAAAGCTACAATACCTTCCTAGAATGGGCTACCAACTTAAGGCGGAAGAGTGCGGCGCGGCGCGCCGCCCTCTTGCATTAAATTTTTATTCGTTCAGTGGGAAGCCC
>JBEAPM010000452.1:0-10037 GCA_041164445.1 Cyanobacteriota bacterium | reverse complement strand
TCCCGCGAGTAAATATTCACCGGCTTGATTTTTCCCTACCCGATCGCCAATACCATCGGTTTTCATGCCGTCCGTGAGCAGGATCTGGGTCGTGCCATTGAGTAACCCTTTTTCGTAGGCGGCCTTAAGGACTAGGCTACCGGTTTCCGGATAGGCAATTAAAACCAACCCGTCTGGATTGTCAGCAAAGGCTTTGGTCACTTCGGCTTCAAAGGTCGCCCCATCGGGGGGATAGAAAATGGCGGTTGCCCCATTAGTGACGGTTCCCCCTAGGGCTTGAAAGGCGGGAATAAAGGACTCTGCCCAGCCATTGCCATAGTCGTTATTAATGGCAACCACCGCCACGGATTTCACGCCACGGTTCCAGGCCACCTGCGCCAGGGCCGGCCCTTGAAGTGCATCGGAGGGCGCTGTCCGAAACCAAAAGCCTTGGAACTCTCCCGCCTTCGATCGTTCTGTAAACCGGGGACTGGTACTAGCGGGGGAAATTTGCGGCACTTGATTGCGGACTGCAACATCAATGGCCACACTGGAAACGGCACTGGCGGCAGCTCCCACGACCCCACTCACCCGATCGACTTCCACTAATTTGGTCATGGCCGCCGCCGCTCGGGCTGGATCCGTTTGCGAATCTTCCGTAACCAGTTGCACTGACTGACCTTGAACCCCTTCACAGCGATTGACGGTTTCCACTAAGAGGGAAGCCGCATCCTGCATGGGGCTGCCGTATTGGGCTAAATCCCCGGTAATGGGCAGTAAAGTCCCAATTTTGAGGGGGCCGGTGTTTGCGGTGTTTTCGCCCTCTGGAGTTGGGGGTTGGCAGCCCCAAAGGCTCAAGACCACCAGCCCCGTTACACTGAGGTGACGGATGGGACGACGGATCAGGCGACGCAAAATGAGGACAGGCTGCAGAGTCGGGGTAAGGTCAGTGTGCATAGGGATAAATCCTGGCGAGCTTCCGCTGTAAGCAGCATCAGGTCAACGGTAGAACCGCCTGCCTCTAACGCTCTTACTCGTTTTCATAATACCCTCTTTCTGCTGGGCCCTCGATGAATCCAAAATCTACGCCAGATTTACTCTTGTGCTGTCTGGGGCGATAAAAGCCGCTGCCAATAAACAACATCAATCCAACGATCGAACTTGAAACCAGCGTCCTTTAAACAGCCTGCATATACAAATCCCAGTTTTTCATGCAGCCGAATGCTGGCGGGATTAGGCAGGGCCAGAATGCCGATCGCACTGTGAATCCCTTGCGCCTCTAAGTGGTGCAATAAGTGAGTATAGAGAGTTGCTCCAAGCCCTTGGCCGCGATCGTTTTCCTGGAGGTAAATGGAGGTTTCAACGGTATAACGATAGGCACTGCGAGTTTTCCAGGGAAAAGCATAGCAATAGCCTTTGAGGACATTTTGGTCAACATCTTCTAACACCAGCCACGGCAGGCCAGCAGCCTTCACCTGATGGAGACGATCGCCCATATCCGAGGGGGTCAGGGGGTGTTCTTCAAAGGTAATCGTGGTGTTTAAGATATAAGGGTTATAGATTTGGCAGATTTGGGCTGCGTCCTCCACAGTGGCAGGACGGATCTGTAGCGAAGGTGTTAAGGCTATGGGGTGCTCATCTAAGCTGTTATTCATACGAATTTGAGATTGATTCGTTTATCGTGAGGGCTGCTTGCTTGGGGGGCTAAAGCCCTCAACAAGGGTAGTCTAAATATCGATCAGCTTAACATTGTTGATCACTACTCCACTTAACTCTTCAATAGGTTTTATAGTCTAGTCTTCACAACTGACTTACAACTGCTCTACCGCAATCCTAAATGGGTTGTGTGGTGTGTGCGCACACCACACAATGGCTTCAGCAGTCTAGTCCTTACAACTGCTCTAGTTCATTTAACTTTTGGTGATATTCAGATTCAGTTAAAATACCATTTTCTAAAGCTTCCTTTAGCTTAGTGCGTCGCTCATTCTTGCGCTTCATGCTTCGTTTTTTAATTACTTCATTATCAATAGAATCGTGAATTTCTTGCAGCTTTGTCTCGTATTCAAATGTATCTAAAATGCCCACAGAAAAGGCTTGTTGTAATTTTTCTAGCCGTTCCTCAATTAAAAACTCTGCTTCATAGCGATCGACTTTTTCCTCTAGCTTTTCTTTCTTCTTATTGAAGGTAAGACGATCGATAATTCCAACCTCTAAGGCTTGTTTGAGTTTACTGAGATCCTCCGCAACCTTAGCTTCCGCTCTGTCTCGGGCAGTATTGACTTTCACGGTATTTGCGGTTACATCAATCACCGTATCCTGGGGGTTTGTCGGTCGATCTGCGGTGGGAATAGGATTTAAATAAAGGGTTGCTTCTAAATGGCGAATCAGTTCTTTTTCTAGTATTAAGGCCCAGCCTGCATTAGCAATTCCTGTAAAGATAGGAATGCCTCCCATAAACAAAGAGGCAAACCCCGCTCCGGCAATATTAGAGACCCATTTTCCGATACTGGTTTCAATAATAATTTCTCGATTATAACTGGGCTGGGAGTACTCAGAAACGTTGACCTTAAAGGCGAGGTTTGCCCCCAGTAAAGTTCTTAAGGTATTAGTTTTTTTCGCTTGAATAAAGTACCGACGATCGAACAGCTTGAACTCTACTTCATACTGCCTATTTTTAAACCAATTTATAATCTCCCGCTGGATTCGATCTAAATCATCATTGCGCTGCAAAATAAAATAGTGTTTTGCCATACCGATCGCTCCAGATGCTTGATGCGGTGAACCCGTTTCAGGACGAATGCCACGATCCTAACCCCATGATTCTACCCCATTGTTCAGAGTTCATCTGCTGGGCAAATTGACGGTTTCCCAGGTGCCACCGTTACGGAGAGACTGACTCAGAGCCATTAAAATCGTGATCAGCCCCACAGCGATCGGGCCGGGGGAGCGGGGGGAGGGTTGATTGGCTTCCACACAATCTAAAAAATGAGAACACACTGCCGCCAGGGGTTCCTGAGAATCAAAGTCCAGGTTTGCGGAGGCTAACCCTGTGGGTACAAAGGGAAAGTCCGCAGAGGCTTGGAACGATCCTCGCTGCAATACTAAGGGCTGAGGAGCTAACTCATCAAAAATCAAGGTGCCTTGATCCCCTACCAGGGCTAAACGTCTTTGTTTATCCGGGTTATGCCAACACCAATGGCATTGCACCGTCATCCCACTGGGATAGCGCAGCTTCGCCCACACCAGATCCGCCAGTCCGGGGTCATCACTGGGTTGAGACGAGGGCCCCGGATTGGGGAGCCAGGTGTGGCCCTGGGCCTGGACTTGGCAGGGCAATTCCCCCAGCCACTGTCCAAAGATGGCCAGATCGTGAATAGCTAAGTCCCACAATGCATCCACATCTAAACGCACTGGCCCCAGGTTGGTTCGGGTTGCATAGCCATAGCGCAGGGTTCCCAACTGGGCCACGGCCGCTGCTCCGGCTGCCACTGCGCCGTGAAATAGGTAGGTGTGATCAATGACTAACTGTCGATGTTGCTGTTGGGCTAAAGTCGTTAAATATTGAGCTTCTTGCACTGTCAGGGCCAGGGGTTTCTCTGCTAAAACGTGAAGCTGATTCAGCAGGGCCGCTTCTACGATCGCTGTATGGGTGACGGCGGGAGTAGCCACAACGATCGCGTTTAAATCGATCGTTACGGGGGAGGGGGCATTCGGATCCAAGATCGATCGCCAATCTTTGAGTAAGGCAATCTCGGGGGGCAAAGCATAGCGATCCCGAATCTCATCTAATTTCTCTTGACTTGGATCGACGATCGCAGCTACCTGAGCGCGATCCTGAGCCAGAAAATTGCGAATTAAATGATTTCCCCAACGCCCTGCTCCCAAAATTGCAATTGAAATCATAAAAAATGGCTGTTACTCTGGCTGCAATGGCTATTTACGGTAGGGCTTGAACTGGGGTACAACGTTCTCGGCTCAATGCTGCATTTTCCTACCAGCGGAAGCCTGGCTTCAATCATACTGGAGAATCTTAAGTTAACTGTCTCTGATGCCTGCACTGTCCCCTCCCGATTTTTCCTTTTTAACCGTTACGCCAGAGATGATGGAGCAGGATCCGCTTGCTCTGGGTCAGGGGTTGGCAAGTTTAGGCGATCGTCACCTGCTGACCCTCAAAGTGCCTGAGGAGTCGGGAGGCCAGGGACTAACGGCTGCGGACTATTTTCAGTTTCAGATGGCCCTTACCCGCCAGAGCGGCACTCTAGCCTTCACCCAGACGCAGCATCAAAGTGCCGCTAGTTTTATTGCCCAGGGGAACAATCCTGAATTGAAAGCGAAGTATCTAGCGGGGATGGCCACCGGACAGCACCGGATGGGCATCGGGTTTTCCCACCTGAGACGGGTCGGTGAACCGAGTTTGTGGGCCACCCCCAACGATCGGGGTTATTGTCTCAATGGCGTGATTCCCTGGCTAACGGGTTGGGGCATTTTTCAGGATGCCGTGATTGCCGCGACCTTACCGGAAGGGGGCAGTGTGTGGGGCATTATCCCCCTGGTGGAAACTCCGCACTGTCACCCTTCCCCGCCCATGGCTTTAGCCGCAATGCCCGCCACTCAAACCGTAGCGATCGCCCTAGAGAACTACGAACTGCGACCGGAACAGATCCTCAACACTCGGCCCGCCGATTGGTTAAAACACCAAGATCAACAAGGTTTACTCAAGGCCACCGCCTTCTGTTTAGGATCCGCCCAAAGCGCACTGGATCTGGTTCAAGAAGCCGCTGCACAGCATCTCGAATTACAACCGGCCGCTGCCGCGTTACAGCATCAGTGGCAGAGGTGTTATCAGCAAATTGAAATTGCCCTATCCCCTGAAGCGAGTAGTTTAGCCGATCGCTTAAAACTGCGGGGTAGCGCCATTGCTCTGGCTGGGCGTTGTGCCCAAGCCGCCGTAGCGGTTTCCCGGGGGGCCGCTAACCACCTCAGTCATCGTTCCCAGCGCATCTATCGGGAAATGTTAGTTTTTACCGTTTCTGGGCAAAGTCTGCCGATTCTGCAAGCCACACTGGAGGGAATTGTCCAGATGGGGGCAGAGGGCAATGGTTATAATTAAAGGCAATTGTGCCGCTGCATTTTAAACACTCTGTATTCTAATCAATCTTTATTCTGACCAGTTTTTCTTCTGGGTACTTTGTGCTCTAACCACTTTGTGCTCTGGGTATTCTGTACTCTGGGTACCCTGTATTCTAACTACGCTCTATTTTGCCCACTCGCTGTCGGGCTACACCGCCAAAACCTCATGTTTACTCAAATCCTCGATCGCTTAGGCAACTGGAATCCTCAACTGCTCCGAGAATGGAACGGACGCTTAAAACCCCTCTTGGTCACCTTAGCCATCGCGCTGTCTGTCTTGGTGCAAGTGGGTCTGGTCTTATGCTTCAGCTTCCTCTTACCGGAACCGGTAAATCCCAATCACTTATATTTCACCACTACTCCTAATTTATCCTTCACGGAAACCACGTCCCTGATCGTGAGTGAAATCAAGCCGGTACAGTCCGTATTAGGCAACCCAGGGACGATCGAAACGGAACCCTTAATTAGCAGTGGGGATGAAATTCTCGCCATTAATGGTGAAAGCACGCCCGATCCAAAGGATCTTTCCCCGGAAAGTTTTCCCTATAGTGTGACCAACTGGGCTTACGAAAAATTAGGCTATTCCAATTCCCAGGTGACCCTAGGTCACTTCCAGAACAAAATTCCCCTGCCAGACCCCATCACCTTGGAACTGCGCAACCTTAGTGGTAATACCTATCAAGTGACCCTGCCGGTGGTGGCAACTCCGTCCTACAGTACTTACAGCAGTCCGTTTTGTATCCCCCTGTCCAGTAATGGCAACACCTGTCGGGTTGAGGATGATGGTCAAAGCTATAGCGTCAACTGGACAAAGTGGTACTTTACGATCTTCGTAACCCTAACGGCGGTAATGGTCACCGTCTTGGTGGGGGTGGGCGGATTTATGATTTTCAGCGATCTCGAACAGGAACAGCGACGGGGCACCCTCAACTTTGTCCGCCTCAGCCCCCGATCGCCCCTATCCATTGTCACGGGCAAAATTTTGGGCGTGCCTGCGCTGCTCTACCTCAGTGTTTTAACGGCCATTCCTTTACACGCCTGGATGGCTATGGCAGCAGGGCTATCGGGCATTGGCTTACTGGCCTTTTATCTCGTCTTTAGTGTCCAACTCTTTCTCTTTTACAGTAGCGGTTTTCTGCTAACCGTGGTCAATTTTGGCATGGTGAATTTTCAGGCGTGGCTATACAGCAGTTTAGGGCTGACCCTGGGTGGCGGTGCTACTTTGATGACCATTGTCTATACCTTCAACAACTACAGTGGCGATACTTATCCCCCCTTTGCCTTCCTCTGGGCGGGTTTATTTTCCCCCGCCATGCCCTTGCTCTATGCCCTTGACGCATCCCCCTATTTAGCCAATTTTAATCTGGACTTTTTCCTCCAATTTTATATGGGCGGGCAAATGCTCTCCCTCGGTGCCTATGTTCTAGCGGTCTTGGGGAACTGTGGTCTACTCTTAGGCATTGTTTATCTCGCCCTCGATCGTAAATTCCACAATCCCGGAACAACGTGGATTCCCCGTCGCTATAGTTATGGACTGACGATCGTTCTGCACTTGAGCTTACTGCTCTTTGCCGTTCCCAACACCTTGATGCTCGATCCGTCCGCACGCTTGGATCCAGAGGATTGGATTGTGATCAATGGCATTTTGATCTTGATCTTCACAGGCTTTTACCTCGCCTTGCTGTCCCTCGCCCTCGTGCCCAGTCGTCAACTCTTGCTAGATTGGTTGCGCTTTAAGGACAAAACCCTTGCAACGGCGGCCGCTTCCCAAGGGTCGGGAGACGATCGCCGTTTGGTTCCTGTTCGGAGTACTTCAGCAGGGTTGAATTCAACGGATTTTATCCTAGATTGCAGTTCTCCCTTACCACCTTTAATCCTTAATCTGTTGATCTCTCAGGGTCTCTTTCTGGGCTGGTTAAGCGTTATGGCCCTATTCTTTGCCGTTGAAATTCCCCTTAAAGATTGGCTGATCATCCTGGGCTGCTTAGGAATTTTCAACGGTGCAGCCCTATTGCTCCTGTTCATTAACCAAATTTTCCTACTCACTCCCTTCAAAAATACCCAGATGTGGACATTCTGGAGTGCGTTAATGACGATCGTTGCCCATCCCGTGTTTATGATCGTGAGTTATGCCTATCTGAATATCCCCTCCCAGGCCCTCTTGTTGAACCTAAAACCAGAGGCTTGGATGATGTTGAGTACCCTCTTCTTGCAATCCCTTGGCATTTTAGGACTAGGGTTATTCCATCGTCGTCAGTTGGCCCAGGCAGCCCGATCGGAATGGCAAGAATTACTAGGGGCTGCCATCAGTTAACTAGGGAAAAATCCCTCAAGCGTTCTCACCGACCTTCTACCCAGGGGGGCTAAACGGCCCCCTTGACCTCTGCCCATTTTTGTTGAACCAAAGACACCAAATCTAAGCCTCGATCGATCGGGAGCCAGTGCAAGTTAGTGACCCCCCGGAACCAAGTGCGTTGGCGTTTCGCAAATTGCAGCGTATGGCATAGGGTAAGATCCTGGGCTTCGGCTTCAGAAATTTCTCCCCTTAAAAACTGGCTGATTTCTGCATACCCCAGGGTATTCAGGAGGGGCAAATCCACCCCATATTTATCTTGCAGGGTCTGAACCTCCACCACAAATCCCTGTCGCCACATTTCCTGAATTCGATCGCGAAGGCGCTGGACAAAGTACTCTCGATCGTCACAGGTCAGCCCAATCTGCAGGATGGGGTACGAGGGGGGGGATTCTCCCTGTTGTTGCGAAATAGGTTGGCCCGTCGCGTAAAACACCTCCAGTGCCCGTAGCGTTCTCACCGCATCGTGGGGATGGATTCGCTCCGTGGAAACAGGATCTACCGCTTGGAGGAGTTGGTAACAGTGAAATTGCCCTAGCGCTTCCAGAGACGATCGTAAAGCAGGTTGAGGGGGAACCCGAGGTATAGACAGGCCCTGAGTAATTGACTTGATATAGAGCCCGGTGCCCCCCACTAAAATGGGGGTGATGCCTTGCTGATGGTACTGGGCAATTAAAGACTGGGCGGCTTGCTGATAGTCCCCTAGGGTTAACGTCTGCCGGGGATCGCAATAATCAACTAAAAAATGAGGCACTAAAGCCCGATCGGTAGCGCTGGGCTTAGCGGTGCCAATATCAAAATCTCGGTAGACCTGACGAGAATCCGCACTGATTAAAACCGTATGGCGGGTCTGAGCTAAGGCTAAGGCCAGACCCGACTTGCCAATGCCCGTTGCTCCACAAATGACGATCAGTCCCGGAATAAATTCAGGTGCAGAGCATTCAGTCATAAGGAAGAGCGATCGAGTGAGGGCGCGTTAGCGGATTCCATCAATTTGATTGCCACGGCGATATTGCTGGTAAGCTGCCACGAACAATCCCGCCAGGGTAATGGGAATCAAACCCAGTACAATGCCACTTAGTAACGGCTCAATCATGTTTTTTTATTCCTCAAGTATTGTATTAAAAGAACGGCCCGCCTCAGCAGAGTCAGACTAACCACGGGTTTTTCGGGTGTGCCGAATCATACCCTTAGGATCTTCAAGACCGTTTCGGGTGGTTCTATCTTACCCATTTGTCCGTCTCGGCGCTATCCCCCTCTCGCTAACTCGCTAACGTCTTGTTGACTCTCGACTGAACGCGAAAAAATTTCAGGGGAGCGCCGCCCGCTTCCGCTCACCTGGGTAGCCCTATGGTTGGGAATACACCTCAACTCACCGCCGCTTCACCCTCAATCCAGCCGATCGGCCCATCGACTATGGTTGGAGCACCAGGACAGATCCTGGTAGAATAGAGACGACGAAGGGGGCTAGATTGCCGCGATCGAAACTATCTATCCTGAGACCTTGAGACTCGTATCTTAGGCTCCTTCAATCATTAATCTGAAATTTCGAGGCTGATCATTATCAATTCGTTAATCTTTAAGTCACTTGGGAAAGAGGGACAGAATGCCCCCTAGAAATGCGTCATCCCTCGACAGCCTTTCCCCTCGCCTTTCTACGCAAGAACAGAAAACACAACAATATTCTCAATGGACTCGGATTGCTTACTGGAGCGGGCCAGCGCTGATTATGGTGTGCCACTTGGGTGTGGTGCTATCTCTATTCACGGGTTTATCGGTTGGAGCTTGGGTCTGGATCGTCTTTCTGTATTGGATCCGGATGCTAGGGACTACCGCCATCTATCATCGTCTGCTGACCCACAAAGCCTATAGCGCCCCTGACTGGTTCAAGTGGCTGGGCAGCATTGTAACTGCTTCTTGTGGGCAGATGGGGCCCAGTTGGTGGAAAGCTCATCACTTAGAGCATCATCAGTCTACTGATCAAGACAACGATCCCCATAACTCCACTAAGGGATTTTGGTGGTCCCACTATCGATGGTTACTTTCTCCAAGCTTTATTCCATCCCGACTACCAGCGGATATTGAGCAGGATCCGGTGATGAGAACGATCGATCGCTTACACTTTTTGCCCCTGATCAGTCTGGGAGGATTGTCCTATTGGCTAGGAGGCTTAGAGTATTTAGCTGCTTTCTTTGTCAGTACAACACTTCTGTTTCATGGGGTCGCACTGGTGAACTCGGCGTGCCATCAGTTTGGGTCACAGCCCTTTGTCACCAATGACCACAGTCGCAATAACGGTCTTGTGGCCATCTTGACTCTAGGGGAAGGGTGGCATAACTTTCACCATGCATTTCCCTGGTCTGCTCGACAGGGGATTGAAATTCAAGGCAATACCGTGAAAGAGCTACCGGATTTCACCTTTTGGTTTATACGCAGTCTTCAGAGCCTAGGGATTACCTCTAATGTCAGAATCCCGATAGATGAGGTTATGCTTGCGGCTCAGCGGGATGTGACTTAGCCGGAGAGGCTTTCCACTGAAAGCGAAAAAATTTAATGGAAGAGTGCGGCGCGAAGC
>JBEAPM010000451.1:0-2956 GCA_041164445.1 Cyanobacteriota bacterium | reverse complement strand
TTGCGAAAGTGGACAGCGCTATTTTGAAACGTAAACTGGCAAACCATGCCATCCCCATCAAAGGGATGGTGAATCCGCTGCCCGTGAATATCCAGCAACCCCGGCCCATTGCGAAAAAGAGTCCCCTTGAGGTCTGGGGGCACTTGCCCTTCAATATCGGTAATGGGGTATTCCATCTCCTGAGGTTGAGATGCATAGCCCCCCTGCCAATCTGCACGGGAATAGCTAGGAGCAAGGGGCGAGGAGGGAGCAGAGGAAGTCAACATAGCGCAGGAAGACAGTTTTACTCCTTAACCATACCGCAATTATTAAGATTTGTTAAGAAACCTTATCGCTCAAAGCGACGCATTAAATAGGCGACGGCAAAATCCCCATTGGGATGCTTTTCCAGCAGGGTAGCCAGTTGGAAGACCTGCTCCGCCAACTCTTCCCCGAGTTTTTCAATGATGGCCTGGCGTTCTTGATCGGCAACTTCATATTTCCGGACTCGGGCTTGCCATTCCTGCGTAAAGAGGATTTCGATCGTAGTGTGCCATCCTAACTTTTCTAGAATTTCCCACTCACCCCGATCGCACCAAATGCCATTGCAGTTGGGGCAGCGCTCCACAAAGAAAGCAGAACTGGACTGGGGTAAATTAATTCTGGCGCGGGACAGATAGTGTTTGCACTCAGGACAGAGGGCTGCTTTAGTGTCGTAGGCAGACTGGACAAAATCCACATCGAGAATTTCGCGGCAACGACTCGGATCCGGCATCTCCTGATCCCGATGTTGGGCTCGCCATTTTTCGTAGTGCTCTGAAGGAATCCAGTGGCCTTTGCAATCTTCGCAAAGGTGAGCAGAGAGTTCAGAGGTTAAGTTGCCGAGGATTAGGGGCGTTTTCCGATCTTTAGGACAAAGCACAATGCCAGAGGGGGGGATGAAGGAAATCTTACCTATCCTACCGGATTCCGGTTCTCCCTTTGAGTGGGTTCATGACTGGCCTCAAGATAACGCAGCCTGATTTTCAGGAGAAATCACGGCTGTATAGAGACGAATCCTAGACAGTGCTTCTGCTTCCTGTTGCTGCAGGTGGTATAGATCCCAGCGTAGTTGTAGATTCATCCAAAAATCCACAGACATCCCAAAAAATCTGGCTAACCGCAGAGCAAAAATAGGAGTGATGGGCTGTTGTTCTGTAACGATCGCTTCCACTTGAGCAATAGGTAAACCCAACTCTGCGGCTAGTACCTCTTGGGACAGGTTCATGGGCTTGAGGAACTCTTCTAATAACATTTCGCCTGGGTGTGTGGGCGCTCTATGGGTAGGAATTCTCACGGTTATAATCCTCAGTGATAGTCTACAATTTCAACCTCTGTTGCTCCTTGATCTGTCCAGACAAAACAGATTCGATATTGAGCATTAATCCGAATACTATGCTGTCCAAAACGATCGCCGGTGAGGGCTTCGAGTCGGTTGCCTGGGGGTATTCTTAATTCCTCTAAATGAGTTACGGAATCTAACTGATCTAGCTTGCGAGCAGCTACTTTCCAAAGTGCCTGGGGACAATTAGCCCGTGCCGCTTTCGAGCTTTTGCCGTCAAAAATATCCTCGGTACCCTGGTTCCGAAAAGACAGAATCACATCCTTTCCTTTTCCTCTAGAGAATTGAGTTTTGCTTTGTAGGTGGTTGATAATTGCTCATCCATTTCTACGTAACCCACGAGACCTATTTCTTAAAGTATGACAAGAGTTCTCCTTATTGCCACTCACCGGACCAGAAGCCTTTGATCTGTGAAAACTTGAACATCCGAACCAGACTTCTATAATTTTAACGCCAAACTCGGATAGGCAAGAACATGCCCCCATTAGCACGTCGTTATGGCTTACAAATTTCGTTAAGCTTCGGGTTAGCGATCGTTTTCAGCCCTCCAGTTTTTGCTCAGGATTGTAGTGAAACTGCCATAGACCAAAGTATTCAGCAAATTGCAGCCCTTCAAGCCTACTCCGCCCAGAACGCTTTACAGATCTGTGGAGAGGTTGCGATCGCTCTCTTGCTGAAGGTGCTTCTAACTCAGGATGACTGGGAACATCTGCTGGATAGAGTGAGGTTTTCGGGATCTTCAAGGGTGATGTGGAGGCGTTTACCAACGATCGCGGCGGCCCGCTCCATCGTTTTAAGGGTAATGGAGGTATTGGCCGGGTCAAGCAGACGATTAAGAGAAGCACGACTGGTGCCCATCGCCTCAGCCATTTGAGATTTATTCAGTCCTTGTTTCTGCATTTCTTGCTCAATTTGCCAAACCAGAACTCGTTTGATAGCGATCGCGTAAACTTCTCCTAAAATGCCTTCTTCTTCAAGAAACTCATCAAGGGAAGAACCAATGTGGGGGTTAGTCATCATCTCCAAGGCTAAAATCAATCCGTCTTGAGACTGGGAAAAGCGGCTTTGAGGGCAGAAATAGTAACTTTCGCGAGAGGATGTTGGCAGAGTTCTTCTACAGCAGCTAAGGTTCCTGCTTTGAGGGCATTGATCAGGCGATCTTTGAGGCTGAGTTTGGTCTCTAAGGCTTTAAGAGTTGAGTCTGCCGCAGTGGGATCTGCTGGATCCACAGTGAGGGGTTGCAGGAGTTGATCCAGTTCTTGCGCCAAGGCAGCAGCTTCGGGGTTAGTGCCGTAGTAGTTGTTTTGGGTGCCAATATTGGTGCCCTCAATGTCTACTTTGCCGGTGTTCACCTGACCAACGGGGGCATTGAAGTGAATATCACTCATGGGGGTTCCTCTGGGGGGCTTGGGGATTATCTAGACGGGACTAGGGGTTTCTAATCCTAATTTTTGGCGGATTGTTTGACTGGTGAAGGTGTCAGCCGTTGGGACAGAGGCTGGAGGCTGGCCGATCGGAATATCGGCTAAACAGAGTACGGGCAACGTGAGAGCTTTCTGAAAGTCTTGCAGACACTGGGACAGGGCTTCTAGGGTT
>JBEAPM010000450.1:0-5427 GCA_041164445.1 Cyanobacteriota bacterium | reverse complement strand
AAAAATTGATCGTCCCATTCTAAGCCTTGCTCCAAAATCAGGGCTTTGCTAGCTTCCGACTGCTGTAACCATTGGCGAATTTCCGCCGCAGAGAGGGGACGATCGACGGCATTCATTTGCTGGAGCATCCGCAGAGCATAGACGGCAACGCGGGTGGCAAATTTATCTCGGCTGGTCATTAAGGCCGCGTCGATGCGGGCAGACTCTTCCGGTTTTAAGAGGAGGGATTCGGTCATAATCTTTAGGGGCTGGACACTCAGCAACAACTTGAGTTTACTAACAGTTAACTCCTTCAGTTAAGGTAAACGATCGGGCTTGCCACTGAAAGTAAAAAATTTAAGGGCAGAGCGCCGTACTGCCTTAAGGTGGTAGCCGACGATCGCATCGGCTTAAAATACAGGAGGAAACCCTGGACAAAGGTTATGCAATATCGTCGCTTTGGGGCAACGGATCGGTCTTTATCTGTATTTTCCCTGGGCTTAATGCGCTGTACCGAGTCTCCCCAAATGTTGCAGGATACGATCGCGGCGGCCTGGACTTTGGGTATCAATCACTGGGAAACGGCTCAGGGCTATGGTCAAAGTGAATCTTATCTCGGCCAGGCTCTACAGCAATTAGCCATTCCCCGTTCGGACTGGTTTTTGACCACGAAATTTACCCCCATGACGGGGGCCGAAACTACTCTAGCTCTGAAACGATCGCTGCAGCGCTTGCAACTGGAGTGGATCGATGGGATTGCCATTCACGGCATTAATCGTCGTGAACACCTGGAATTGGTTTTGCAAGGGGGAATGCTAGAGGCTTTAGAGGCAGCCCGTGAACAGGGATGGATTCGACACATTGGCTTTTCCAGCCACGGTGCTTTAGACCTGATTCTCAAAACGATTGGGGCTGGGCGCTTTAGCTTTGTCAACTTACATTACTCACTGTTCTTTCAATGCAATGCCGCTGCGATTCAACTAGCGGCGGAACAGGATCTTGGTATTTTTATTATTTCTCCAGCGGATAAAGGGGGGCTACTGCATCGTCCTCCCCAGCGGTTGCAAGAACTTTGTGCCCCCCTTACCCCCCTAGCCCTAAATTATCGCTTTCTCCTGGCGGATCCCCGCATTACCACCCTCAGTTTTGGGGCTGCTCAGCCGGAGGATCTAGCGGTTCTGGCGGAGATGGCGAATCGCACTGAGAGCTTGACGGATCTGGAGTTAGGCCTTCTCAAAGCTTTGGATCAGGCTGCGGAGGATCACCTGGGGAACGATCGCTGTCGCCAATGTTACGCCTGCCTGCCCTGTCCAGAAGGCATTCACATTCCCGAAGTGTTGCGGCTGCGTAATTTAGCAGTGGCCTATGACATGAGGGAATTTGCCCAATACCGCTACGCCATGTTTGAAAATGCAGGACATTGGTTTCCCGGTCGTCGCGGCGATCGCTGTACCGAGTGTGGGGACTGTTTACCCCGTTGTCCAGAAGCGTTAGATATTCCCACCTTATTGCGAGATAGCCACGATCGCTTTAAGGGCAAAAGTCGTCGTCGTCTCTGGGAGAATGAAACTTAAAGCTGAAGTCCTCCGCCGAAATCGCCTACAGTGAAGCAAATACCCCTGCCATTTGATTATGCCAAGCTCTGCTATTCAAACTCTGCCCCTGCCCCTAGTGCGGTGGATTGCAGCGGGGGAAGTGATGGACTCCTGGGAGGCGGTACTGCGGGAGTTGCTGGAAAATAGCTTGGATGCGGGGGCAACCCATCTGCAAATCAGCCTTTGGCCGGAAATGTGGCGCTTACGCCTCGCGGATAATGGTGAGGGAATGGATCTAGACAATCTCCTCAAGGCGGCAAATCCCCATAGCACCAGCAAGTTGGGGTCTAGCCCATTAGCGGAGCATTTGGACACCCCGGAGCAAGCACTGGATACCTTGGTCACCCTGGGGTTTCGGGGGGAAGCTCTCCACAGTCTTGCCCAGGTGGGGGATCTAGAAATTTGTAGCCGAACGCCGATCGCTCCTCAGGGCTGGAAAGTCACATACGATCGCAGCGGGCAACCCCAACTATCGGAACCGATCGCAATGGCACCGGGAACGATCGTGACGATTCAGGAGCTATTTTCTGCCGCCTGGATCCGTCGTCGTCAAACCCTTCCCCCCCTCAAAAAATCCCTTCGAGCGCTGCAAACCGTCATCCATAACCTGGCCTTGACCCATCCCCAAGTCACCTGGCAAGTCCAGCAAAACGATCGACCTTGGCTGTTATTGCGGCCCGCCCCCAGCCCTCGCGTGCTGATGCCCCAATGTTTAGCCACGATCCAGACCCCTGATCTGGTGGAACACCAGAACAACTGGGACGATCGCAGTTCCCTGTCCATCGTCTTAGGGCTCCCCAGTCGCTGCCATCGTCGTCGTCCTGATTGGATCAAAGTCGCCATCAATCGGCGGGTTGTCCATTGTCCAGAATTAGAGCAGGTCATTCTCAACGCCTTTCATCGCAGCCTCCCCCGCGATCGCAATAGCACCTTACATCGCTTTCCCATCGCCTTTGCCCACTTCCAAGTACCCCCACCTCTGTGGACTGGAACCGGCATCCCCATAAAACAGAAATCTATCTCCAAAATTTAGGCCTGTGGCAAGACCGACTGCGAGAAACGATCGCTACCGCCTTGACCCTACCTGAAGACCTGACGGGAGCGGCCTATGCCAATCAGCGGGTGGATCGCCTACTCAAAACCGCAGAACAAGACCAAGGCTATCGGACGATCGCGCCCCCTCCCGTGAGCATCATCCCGGTTCTGAAAGTGATTGCTCAACTGCATCAGATGTACATCGTGGCGGAATCCCCCACAGGGCTGTGTTTGATTGAACAGCACATTGCTCACGAACGGGTGTTATACGAACAACTTTGCGATCGGTGGCAACTGGAGGATCTCAGCCCTCCCCTAGTGCTATCCCAACTCAAAGAGAGCCAAGTGGAACAGTTACAACGTCTTGGCATAGATTGCGATCCCTTTGGGGAACAGCAATGGATTATTCGGACAGCCCCTGCCCCCTTAATCCCTCGATCGGATTGTGCAGAAGCCCTAATGGAACTCAGTTTAGGGGGAGATCTAGACGCGGCTCAGGTTGCCGTCGCCTGCCGCACCGCCATTCGCAACGGCACCCCTTTAGACTTCAGCGCAATGCAAGACCTGCTCAATCAATGGCAACAGACCCGGAACCCCCACACCTGTCCCCATGGCCGCCCCATTTGCCTCAAGCTGGAGGAAACCAGCCTTTCGCGTTTTTTCCGTCGTCACTGGGTCGTAGGCAAAAGTCACGGAGCATTTCCCCCAGGGTCTTAGATCGCAATCTGTAGAATTTAGTTTTTAGATTACACGATCGCTCTTGATCTCCCGTCTGTTTCCGCGCTACCTTGGGGATGACGAAAATCTAGCTGACCAATAGCTGCCAGATTCGTAATAGGCGATGTATCACTAACAACAATCACAGCAATCTCATCGACTGCAAAGTTTCTGACTCTACCGTTTTCTATGTCTCGGGTGAGGAAGGCATGTTTGGGTTCAAGCGCCAAAATCGGTCACTCTGGTCTTGAAGACTCTACCCAACAAGCGCCATGAGTGCTATTGAACGCAGAACCCGAACATGTAACAGAGATCGTAATCCATCCTCTGTCACTACCGTCAAAGGCTCAAAACAAATTTGTATTCCGCTAAACCCCCAGCAGTATAAAGCCATTTGGCATAATCCAACTGCGATGCGCCAATTGTTGGATAGGCTGATTGCCGAATCAGCCGAACTCTTTCCACCGTCAATTCAGCATGGCTATCAACTCAGGGGGTGCTTGCCGGAGTCGAAGAAAATGCCTGGAATTCGATTGCGCCAAATTCGCCTGAGAAGCGGAGTGTATAGCCTTCGTCCCAGTTTTGTGATGAGCTACATGACTGGCACGGTTGAACAGCTAGAGTTAGGGATGCTGCTGTTGTCGGTCAATACGCCGTGTTGGGTGGTCACTCAGGTGTGTGGACGCAATGACATGTTCTGGTATCGTCAGTTAGAGCGATTGGGGCGCAATAGTTTGGTGGGAAGCACCGTGCCCCAGGCCAAACGTTTACCGACCGATCTGGTCGCAGATGAACATCATTGTGACTGGGTGGGAGAAAAGGGATATGTAGCCTTCACAGTGGCGGAGGGGTGCATCTTGGGGGCGAGTTTGAGTGCCGCTGCCGATGAGGCACACTTGAGCGATGCCTATGGAGTGTTTGCCCAAGAAGCCCGCCTTATTGACCCAGATTATGAGCCTGAAACAGTCAATACAGATGGATGGAGTGCCACCCAAAATGCCTTTAATCGCTTATTTTCAACTATCACCCCCATTTTGTGTTTCTTGCATGGGTTCTTAAAAATCCGAGAGCGGGGGCGTAAGCTCCATGAGTTGCATAAGCAGATTTGGCAAGTGTATCGAGCCGAATCAAAAGATGCGTTTCTCCAAGCGATGGGTGCTTTTAAGCAGTGGTTTGATGAGCGAGAATGGCGTTCAAACGTCACTACAGCGGTTGAAAAGCTCTGTAATCGGGCGGAGCAGTATGCCGTAAGCTATGACCATAAGCACTGTCATCGCACCAGCAATATGGTAGACCGTTTAATGAACCGATTAACCCGATATCTTTATGCTGGACGGGGAGTGCATGGGCACCAATCCAGTAGTGAGCGTCGATTACGGGGATGGTCACTACTCAATAACTTTCGCCCCTTTGCACCGCGTAGTGGACAGCAACGCCTATTCAACAGTCCGGCTCATCGCCTCAATCAGAAGCAATACCATCCTCATTGGCTACACAATCTTCAGATATGTGCTGCTTGCCAGGGCTTTAGAGGCGAGACATAGAAAAAGTTAGTGTCAGCAAAGTTTTAACATCTGCCTCGAAATCCTTCACATCATAGTTAATAAAAAGCTCACGCTTGGCGAGTTCATACTGAAACTCAATTACCGTCAGTCCAGTCCAGGCACGAACGTGGGATAAAACTGATCCGATCGTCCCTCCGCCATGAAGTCATCGGAAAAAGCTGCAAACCGATCGAGAATGTTGGTTAGGGAAGCCCTGAACGGACGAATTGTAATCACTTCACCCTGACGCTCAATTTCATATTCCAGATCTAAACGATCGAACTGAATCTCTTGGGGGATTTCCACTGCTTGGGAATGACCGCTTTGGAAAATACGGGTACGCATTAGAGGGTCTCTTGCTCACAAAATTATCCACAATTATAGACGATCGCTCTTGATCTCCCCCGCCTGTGCAAACTACTAACTTAAGCGCCAAGGGTAGGGTCGAGGGAGGCTATTACACCTCGCCCCTCCCTTTTAGATCCGGACGTGCGACTTTCACCGCATCCGGCTCCCGATGTTCTTAGCTTGCGCTTTTGCTCCCGTGGATGAGACGA
>JBEAPM010000449.1:0-7039 GCA_041164445.1 Cyanobacteriota bacterium | reverse complement strand
ACAAAAGATCGCATTTTCATCTAAATTTCAAGCCCCTTCCATTCCCTCTCATCACACCCTTACCTAGACTGGAACCATTGTCACTGGTTCTGGCTATGAAACCCGATCGCTCTTCCTCCTCGCCTTCCCAAACCCTACGCATTTTCCGTAAACAATCCCCCGTACAAGTCCTGGGGCCCGGTAAACGAGCCGTAATCTGGGTGCAGGGCTGCCCCTTTGCCTGTGCCGGTTGCATTGTTCCTGAATCCTGGGATGTCCGCAGCGGTGAGGTTGTTAGCATTGAAGATCTCTGCCAGTGGATCCAGTCACAACCCGACCTAGAAGGCATTACCCTATCTGGCGGTGAACCCATGCTCCAGGCCGGGGCACTGGTGGAACTAATCGATCGCTTACACACCAAAACAAAGACGGAAACAAATACCAACCTGGGGGTAGTGTGCTACACCGGCTATACCCTAGAAGCATTACAACAGCAGGGAACCCCGGAACAGTTAGCCCTACTGCAACGCATTGACCTACTCATTGATGGTCAGTTCATTGCCGCACAACAGGGGGATTTGCTCTGGCGCGGTTCCGCCAATCAACGCTTATTACCCCTCAGCCATCGCTACCGCGATTTATTACCTCAAACCACGGATCAAGCTTCGCCATCCGCCTTCAGCGATCGTTCTGCCGGTATAGAATTAGGCATGGATGAAACCGGAACCGTCTTTTTCAGTGGCGTTCCCCCCCAGGCAGACTTTCGCCAACGCTTTGAAGCCGGTTTACGCCAGCGAGGTATTTTGCTCCCCACCACCTGAACTTACCCCTAACCCCTAACCCCTAACCCCTAACCCCTATGAACCCCAATCAAATCCAAATTCTCTATCGCATGATGGAAGGTCAAACCATTCAGCAGTATTACCTGGAACATCTCCTCGGAGCCGGAGGCTTTGGCGGTGTATTCAAAGCATCCGAAGTCGCACGGGATCAGGTGTTGCGTCAACTCGCCATCAAGTTAATTTCCAATACCTCCGATGATCAACTCGTCGAACTCCACAACGCAGTTAACCTCGATCACCCCCACGTTATCCGCTGTTTTACGGCTGGGGAATGCAAACTGCTCAATGCCGACTTTTTGTTTTTAGTGATGGAACTAGCAACCAGTTCCCTAGAGCAACAGTTAGGGCAGACAGCCATGCCAGAATCCTACGCCCGTAAGCTCATCCAGGACGTTGCCACCGCTTTGCAGTTTCTCCACCAACAAAATAAAGTTCACTGCGACCTGAAACCTGGCAATATCCTCTTTGCCCAAGATCGCTGGAAATTAGCGGATCTAGGGCTGATTCGACAATTGGGAGCTAGTAGCTACGAACTCGCATCTAACCCCCTTAGTACCATCGCTTTTATGCCGCCCGAAGCCTTTGATGATAGCGATCGCAAAAAACGGATTTCCACCGCCTGGGATATGTGGTCACTGGGCATTATGACCGCAGGCGTGATGACGGGAAAACTGCCCTACAACTACAACGATCAGACTCAATTGCTCAAACAAGTCATCAACGCTCAAGTACAGATTCCCCAGTTACCAGAACCCTTCAACGCGATCGTGCGGGGTTGCCTAAACACCAACTATCGCCAACGCTGGACGGCGGATCAGGTTCTGGAAGCATTGAACCCAAAGCGATCGACTCCTACACCTTCCACCCCTCAACAGAATCGTCCTCCTCAGGTACCAGCCTCCTACCGTCAAGAGCGATCGACCGGAAGAACAGAAAACCTGACCTTTGACCTGCCCAACAATGGCGGCCAGTTAGAACTGATTGCTGTACCCGCCGGAACCCTGGTGATGGAAGGGGGACATCGGGTGCAGTTACCCGCCTTCCACATTGGTAAATATCCAGTGACCCAACGCCAGTACCAGGCGGTGATGGGTCAAAATCCTTCCCGTTTTTCAGGACAAAACAACCCGGTAGAGCGAGTAATCTGGCACGACGCTCAAGAATTTAGCACCGAACTCACGGAAATTCTGAAACGTCAGGGTGGCTATGAAGTGAACTTACCCAGTGAGACGATGTGGGAATGGGCGGCACGGGGAGCCACAAAGAGCAAGGGCTACACCTACGCCGGGAGTAATAACCTGGATGAGGTGGGTTGGTACGATGGTAACTCCGGCAGACAAACCCATCCCGTGGGGCAGAGGCAACCCAATGAACTGGGCATTTACGACATGAGCGGTAATGTCTGGGAATGGTGCAAAGACAACTGGACAGGCAGTACAAATGTACTACCACAGAATGGCACAGCCTTAACCCAAGGGGGAGATTCCAGTTATCGTGCTGTGCGTGGTGGTTCTTGGAGCAGCAACCCTGAGAACTGTCGTTGCGCCATGCGGTGCAGGTACTATCCAGACTTCAGGAACGACACCCAAGGCTTTCGGGTCTGTGTTGCTGCGTCTGCCCTGTGAGGACTTCGTTTCCCTTTATACTTTTTAACTTTTCTCTTTACATTTTTTTACCTTTTTCCTTCTTGTTCCCCTCCTGGGAGGGGTTAGGGGTGGGTTCTTCGCCGTTAGGCGATCGATTTAAAATTTGAAAAATCGGGTCGGGAAACCCGTCCCCTACAAACAAAACTGCCCGGATCATACATTGTGTAGGGGCGCGGTCTCCGTGCCCGGTCTTGATGTGTTGATGTCCTCATGGTCTGCATAGTAACGATCGTTCTTGATATAATTTAGGTTTGTAGAGACTGCATCATTCTATGACTGCTACAGTTTCTTATCAGACCTCTAAAATCGAACCAGATGATTTAGAGCAGCCCAACGCTTTAATCAAGAACACCACAATTCCAAAATTGTTAGTATTTATGGTGCCGTAACAACCGGAAATATCTGGAAATTTCTGGAGTTAAGCGGGCAAACTGCCTTTATCGATCGCCGAGACTACTACATCAACGAGATTCCAGCTATCCTGGGAATTCTGTGCATTCCATTCCAAGAAATCCTCACATCCCTAACCGATACTTTCATCTAAATTCCATCCATTTTACCTTCAGTTCTTCCGCCTCGGCCTTTAGTCTAAGGTTACCCACAAGGGACACACCTATCGGAGACCTAAACCATGAGCGGTAGCCCCAAATATAGCGCCACTGAACTCGAACGTCGTCGTCAACAAGAACTGGAAGAAAAACGCCGTCAAGAAGCCGCAGCGGAAGCCCAGCGCCGCAAAGAAGCAGCGGAACGAGAACGCCAGCGTCAACTGGAGCAGGGTCGTAACCAACTCCAACAACAACTCCAGTCCTTCCAACAGCAACTCACGGCGGCCCAAACACTGCTGCATCCGGGCGATTTCAAAACCCTCAGCCAGGATAGCCAAACCTGCCTCCAGCAAATTTCCCATGCAGCGGATCAACAAGCCCTGAAACAATTAACTCGACAGGCCAATCAGTTTCCTCAGCGTCTGGAAACAGCCAAGGTCCAAAAGCGACGGGATGATGCGGAAAAACAACGCCTGGCAGAATTAGATCAACAACGCTTTGAACTGGGAGAACTAGAACAACAACAGCAGCAACTGGATGCAGCGATCGTGCAAAAGTTTGACCCCACGGGAGCCCAGCAAGTACAACAAGCCTTAGACAAGGTTCGTCAAGCGATCGGTACAGGCAAGCCCCAACAGGTTAAAGCGCCCCTAAAACAGGCCACTCAAGCTTTGCAAACCCATCAGCAAACCGTAGCCACAGCCCTCGCCCAATGGCAACAGGCCCAAAGCACTGCCCAAGATCAACTTCAGGAACTACAAACTTTGCTAGCCGGACTTCAGGCAGATCCCATCATTCAACGCTGGCAAACTCCTGCCCAAACCCAAATCCAGAATTTAGTCCACCAGGCGCAAACCGCGATCGACGGAGAACAGTTCACCACTGTTGCCACTCTCCTCAGTCAGGCTCAGACCCAAGCAGAGGAAGCGATCGCTGCGGCAAACCAAGCCCAACTCAAAGCCGATCAGCGGGACTACATCACCGATAGTATTGCCGCCACCTTAGAAAGTATGGGATTTACCGTGCTTCACCGCCAACCAGAACACCCCAACCATCCCGCCAGTGCCACAATCCTAGGGGCAGCAAGTCATGCGGGTAAAGGCATCAGTGTCAGTGTCCCCGTAGAAGGGGAGGTCTACTACGACGTGGAAGGCTACGCCAAGCAAAACGTGCAAGCGATGGGAGGAGGTAATGCCGCCGCCTGCGATGAAGCAGAACAGGTCATTGAGGAAATACACCACATTCTAGAGAGTGAATTCGGTGTACAGATGGGCGAACTCATGTGGGATGGCAAAGATCCAAACCGTCAACTGCGCAAAGCGGATGACCTACCCCAAAGCGGTGCCCGACATAACCGTACCCAACGAGCTTAAACCCTCTTAGAGGGCAACAAGGTCTTCGCAGGAGGAGACCCCAAGAAACTACAGAAAAATCAACCCATTTTCAACCTTTAACAACTTAGGAGTTTTAACTATGTCTTGGAGTTCTTGGATTGAATTCCCCTTTAATACTGCGGGGGAACTGAAGAGAGATCGGATGCATCAAATTCCTTCAAAAGCAGGAGTTTATGCTATCTCAACAAAAACTGGAAACCAGCACAACGTTCACTATGTGGGACGATCGGGCCGTAGTATGCGAAATCGAGTAGAAGCACATCTGAAAGGACGGGGTAATAAGGTCTTAGCCTCCTTACTGGCGCATAAAAAGCAGATGCCCACAGACCCGAATCAGGCACTCTATGTTGCCTACCTGGAAACAGCGGAACATAAGTTAGTAGAAGCAGCCCATATTGATGCCAGCGATCGTCCTATTTGTAACTTGATCCGCGCTCATTTACCGAAGGGCTTGCGTGAACAAGATGTATTAAAATCCTCACTGGAAAATTAAACTCGCTTCTGGAAGGAATCCACACCCATACTCTCTGAAATTCTTTCCAGAACATGAAAAGATTAAGGATTACATTGCCGATTCTAAAGCAATCGTCTTAGTTATTGAAGGCTAGGAAGTAATCTCTTCTGAATAGATGGAACCAGGATCCGGACAATCTTTCCATCATGAGGATGGCTGACGGTGCTGAGCACCGCACCCCCTCGGAAAGCGAAAAAAGAGAATCGCAGCGTCCCGTTAGACAATACTGCATTGGACAACCCTGAGTTGTCTTCTACCCTTTACTTGAATCCATCACCTGAATCCATGAACTTGAACCTATGACCCTTAGCCCACCTGGGATGCAGCAAAGGTGACTGCAACCAAAGTACCCACCAAAACGATCGCTAGTCCACCTAAAATGGCATAGTTCCGTTTTTCATTCGCAGTAGGAGGCTCAGCCTGATACATTTTGGGCTCCACAGCAAAGTTATTGAGGCGGCCACCATCTTCAACGGTATAACGCATACTTAAACCCTTATTTATGAAAGTACGTTAGGTCTATAATAGCAGTTTTGTAACAAAACTCAATATATTGCAAAATATTGCAAAATTGTTGTAAGGATCTGCTCACGATCTGATAACCCTCAGAGAGCAGTCAGAGAACAGTCAGAGAACAGGTGGGTTCGTCTCCGCTTCGGGGGATGGATCTGGATTCGTTTCAATACTGCTTTCAACATGACTTTCCCTGCAGATTGAACAGCGCGATCGTGGATCCTCACTACGGAGCATAGGGTTACCACAGGCAGGACAGAGTTGATAATGTCCCCGCTCTAAACCGTCTTGGAGGGCAACCCGATCGTCAAAGACAAAACATTCCCCTTCCCACAAACTATCCTGCGGTGCAATGGAAGCCAAATAGTTTAAGATGCCCCCCTGAAGGTGATAAACCTCCTGAAAGCCCCATTGCAACATCAAGGCAGTGGCTTTTTCGCAGCGGATGCCGCCGGTACAAAAGAGGGCCACCTTAGGATGTTGCTGGGGATTGAGGTGGGTCTTGACATAATCTGGAAATTCCCGAAAAGACTGGGTTTGAGGGTTCAGAGCCCCCTGAAACGTGCCGATTTGAAATTCATAGTCATTGCGGGTATCAATCACCGTCACCCTGGGATCTTTTAAGAGAATATTCCAAACCTGAGGATCAACGTATTGTCCCACCTGCTGGGTAGGATCCACTTCGGGCATTCCCAAGGTGACAATTTCCGGCTTCAGTTTTACTTTCATCCGCTCGAAGGGCGGTGAAGAAGCCACGGATTCCCGCTGGGTCAAGTCCATCAGTTCCGGGTTTTGTTGCAAATACGCGAACACCGCATCGATCGCTTCCCGTGAGCCCGCGATCGTGGCATTAATCCCTTCCGCCGCTAACAAAATCGTTCCTTTAATTTCACGATCGGCACAAAACTGTAGTAAGGGATCCCGCCAAGACTCGTAATCCGGCAGAGCCACAAATTTATAAAACGTCGCAACAATATAGGATTGAGGAGAAGACTCAGGACTGTTCATAACAAGGTGATCCGCAATTCAACGACGATTAAACCATTAGCTCTGCTGTATGATAAACCCTAGTCAACTTCCCTTGGGGTCTAAATTAGAGACTGAGGAATGCGACAACCCTCGCCCTGCGGTTTTTGGGCTGGGATAGCCTTTGCGCTTGTATTGCACACACTATGTTTCCCTTTTTCTCTGCAAATCTGTCTGGGACTCACCCCGATCGTTTCCGAGGGGTTGTGCCCGTGGTTAGCTTGGCAGGGGGTTTGGCGCTGCTAGCCTGGAATTGGGCCTTAGCCCTGTCCCTGATCTTAGGGGCTGCGGTTACGGTACTCCTGTACCGGGTGCAGTTGTCTCCCTGGCAAACCTGGGTTAACCAATGGCAGAATGACCTCCAAACCTTGAGCGATCGACCCCAGTGGCTCTTAATTGTCTCCGTGATCGGGGGTGGGGTAACCGTGGGGGGAACTTATTTAACGACGGAAATTTGGAAAGATAGCCACAGCCTTTGGCTTGCCTCGGGATTTGCACTAGAGGGGCTAGGCTTACTGTTTCTCCTGGGTCTGGGGGTGCTGCAGGCTAGCTACGGCTCAGCCCAATACGATGATGC
>JBEAPM010000448.1:0-13093 GCA_041164445.1 Cyanobacteriota bacterium | reverse complement strand
GATCGATCCGTCTAACCTGCCCACCATGTACGATCTCCCCAGTGAGGAAGTAGGAGAACCGGGTTTGCCTGACGAATTTCATCGCCTCCAAGCAGAGTTGATGGAGAAAACCTATCAACCTGAACACATTTCCCGCGATCGGTGCTTAATTGCCAGCGACCTCAATCTCTACTACGACCCCGAAAATACTCGGTTTTATAAAAGACCGGACTGGTTTCTGGCCCTGAATGTAGCCCATGGGCAACGTCAAGAGGATCTGCGCTGGAGTTATGTCACTTGGCATGAACCTCCGCTGTATCTCGTGGTGGAATTTCTCTCCCCCGGCACCGAGGCAGAAGACCTGGGGCAAACCGTGCGAGATGCGGACAAGCCTCCGGTGAAGTGGGATGTGTACGAGCGGTTTCTCAAGATTCCCTACTATGCCGTCTACGATCGCTATAGCAACAATTTTCGTCTCTTTCGGCTGCAGAGCAATCGATACCAAGCGGTGAAATTATTAACCCCTCGCTTTTGGTTTCCAGAACTCGATTTAGGATTAGGAGTTTGGGATGGGGTGTATGAACGATGGTCTGGACTATGGCTCCGCTGGTACGATCGAAAGGGTTGGATTCCTACCCCAGAGGAACGGGCTGAGACGGAACAGCAACGGGCTGAGCAGGAACGGCAACGGGCTGAGCAGGAACGGCAACGGGCTGAGCAGGAATGGCAACGGGCCGAGCAGGAACGGCAACGGGCTGAGCAGGAACGAGAAGAGAAAGAGCGACTGGGGGCTTACCTACGCTCCTTGGGACTCGATCCCGATCGCTTACCCCCCAGCCCATAGGTATTTCATGGCAAGATAGCGATCGTTCCTGCGGGTGCAAACCAGAGTCTGTTGTCGTGCGTTTTCAAGCTTGCCCTCTCGCATTGATCAACCCATGGAAAGGATCAGACGTGCCGGATCAAGAATACGTTAAGCTTTGTAAAGAAAAAAATTAAGCGTTACAAAGCTGGATAACCGTCATGTCCCCCCTAAGCTCAACATCTTCTCCAGAAGCGATCGTTTCCTCGGGTATGATTCCCAGCCCCGACCCGAACAATGGAATCGCCAGGAATTTCCCCGTTTATCAATGGCACTGGCAAAATCATGCCATTCGCTATACCGTCATGGGAGAAGGACAGCCCTTGCTCTTAGTCCATGGCTTTGGGGCTTCCATTGGGCATTGGCGCAAAAATATTCCTACCCTAGTCCAGGCAGGGTACCAGGTCTATGCTCTAGATTTACTAGGGTTTGGAGCCTCCGATAAGCCGATCCTGGATTACAGCTTAGACCTCTGGCAGGCGTTACTGGAGTCCTTTTGGCAAACCCAGATTGCTCGTCCCGTTGTCCTCGTGGGGAATTCCATTGGTGGCTTGCTGAGTTTAATGCTGACGGTGAAACATCCAGAATGGGTTAGGGGGTCGGTGTTACTTAACTGTGCCGGTGGGTTGAACCATCGTCCTGAGGAATTGCATTTTCCCTTACAGCAGATTATGGGGCTTTTTAGCTGGGCTGTGAATCATCCTCACTTCGGACCGTTTTTATTCAACGGTGTTCGCCGCAAGTCCCAGATTCGTCGCACGCTGTACCAAGTGTATGGCAACCGCGAAGCCGTTACGGACGAGTTGGTGGATCTCCTTTATGAACCCTCTTGCCATCCCCAGGCTCAAAAGGTCTTTGCTTCCATCCTTTCTGCTCCAGCGGGGCCCGCTCCTACTGAACTTTTGCCCCATTTAGAGCGTCCGCTGCTGGTACTCTGGGGAGAGGCAGATCCGTGGACACCGCTGAGTGGGGGTAAAATCTTTCAAACCTGCGATCGTTCTGACTTGATCCAATTTCAGAGTCTGCCCGAAACGGGCCACTGTCCCCACGACGATCGTCCCGATGTCACCAATCCCCTCATTTTGGACTGGCTAGAATGGTTAACCCAAACCCACCCTACTCAAGACTCCAACCGATCATTGGCGTAATGGGACCCGGCGAGCAGGCCCGTACTGCTGATTTGGATCGGGCCTATCATTTGGGTAAACGTATTGCCCAAGAGCAATGGATTTTACTCACGGGGGGGCGCGGCGCGGGGGTTATGGAAGCGGTTAGCCGGGGAGCTAAGCAAATGGGGGGGCTTACCATTGGCATTTTGCCAGACTCCCATGCCCAAGCGGCTTCAGTGTATGTGGATGTTCCTATTTGTACGGGCATGGGGTATAGCCGCAATAACATTAACGTCCTCAGTAGCACCATTGTTGTCGCTTGTGGTATGGGCTTGGGCACTGCCTCCGAAGTAGCGCTAGCCCTCAAAAATCAAAGACCCGTCATTTTGCTGGGGGTGGATACCACAAGCCAGATGTTTTTCCGACAGTTTTCTACGGCGGGGTTATATATAACCCGCGAAGTGGAGGAAACGATCGAGTTGATTCGTCGCTTTTTGAGTAAGGCGATCGTGTAAGCAAATATCACCCCAGCCGCCTTCTACCTTTCTATGGTCAGTTCACAAAGGGTAGTTTACAAAGGTTAGACCTTCAGCCAAATAAGACGCTTGTGTAACAACTCCCGTACCTGCTCCAGGGAAAGACCGCTACTCTGCTGAACCTGGGCGATCGTTTGGGGCGGAGATACCTCACAGGCTTGCAGAAATTGGAACTCTGCTTCTGAGAGGGTAATGGGCAAATAATCTTGATTAAACAAGTTCTGGCTGGGCCAGCCGTGCATACAGGGGTTCCGGGAAACGATCGCTTGGGCGAGGGCTTGATCGGATTGCCAATCGGCAAAACTGAGGGGCGGCTTGCCTAGGAAAAATTCGTAATGGGTCACCGCATCCGGATCGAGGATCTCCCGCAGGCGATACCGTTGCCACGGATCCAACTTGAGGGCACGATCGAGCAAGGCGGGGTTTTGCCCCAAGAGGGGTTCTAGATCCCATTCCTGGGCATTGGAAAAGCCTAAAAAGGTCAGATCTGTTGCTTCTAATAGGGATTGCAGGGTGGGGATCGAATAATCAACCTCGTGGGGATGAACATACATATCCGCAAAGCATTCATCCCGTTGATTTTCTAAAAACCAGCGTTCTCGCTCCCGTTTGACCAAGCGATTTTCCGCAGGAAGTGTAGCAAAAATATCTCGTCCCACCTGGACACTCTGGCGATAATCCTGACGATCGGGCTGGAGAAGTTGAATGGCTTCCTGCATGAGTTGAATTTCCCGTCGTCCCAACTCAGAATAGACAAAAATGTGGAGCAAACCCCCCGGTGCCAATTTCTCCGAGAGGGCTTGCAGTCCTCGTTGCGGATCCCCTAGGTGATGGATCACGCCAACCGAGTTAATTAATTGAAAGGTACCGGGTAACTCCGCTACGTCGTAAAGGCTGAGGTGACGGTATTGCAAACGATCGCTTCCCCACTGTACCGGACGCGATCGACGACAACGCTCCTCCGCCACCTGTAGGGCTCCCGGACTAATATCAATTGCGACAATATCCGCTTGGGGATTGAGGTGGGCTAAATATTCTGTACTCACCCCGGTGCCACAGCCCGCATCCAAAATTCGCAGGGGCTGATCTAAATCCGCTGCCTGCCCCGTACAAAAGGCATGAACCGCTCCCCAATGCCAGCGCCAGTTATACCCTGGAGGCGCTTCATCCAGCAGCGGCTCTGGTGGGAAGGGGTAGGTATTGTAAAAGGAAGAAACGGTATCGGTGACGGCTTGAGGTGTTTTGCTCTCGATCTCTGATGGCGAATAAGGTTCTGACATGACAACAAGGTTCAATAAATTTACAGGATTCCCCGTTAATCCAGCGAATCCAGCACTATTCTGATCTGAAAGCGCTATACATCGTGATTGCTGAATTTTATCGGAACCCGGCCCCTAGTTACTGACCGAGGCCAAAATCAGGGGGACAACAAACCCAATCAGAGCGATGGCCAAGGCAATCGTACCCGTGCGATCGGAAATCAGTTCCCAGACCCCCGCAAGATTTTGAGGCAGGGTCTTAGAGGTGTTGAGAAACTGTAACTTGAGGATGTTGCCTACCCCTAATCCCAGCAGAAAGCCCGCTCCATAGCCTCCCACTAAGCCAAACCCCAAAATTCTGGACAGAATTAAGACAGCGGTCAACAGTCCCCCCTGGAGCTTCTGTAAGGCCAGATTTGCGGTAGCGGTACCAAACGTTTGCAAAATAATCGACAGCAAGAGACAGACCCACCCCCCCAGACCGAGACCCTGGGGATAGAAAAAGGTAGTAATGAACCCTAGCAATAAGCTGCCCAGACCCAGCAAACCAAGCCACAGCCACAGCCGAGCAGGCGATCGTTGAGCAGCCGCTCGAAGGTCTGGAGACCGTTGCCCCGCAAGCGGTTGGGCCGGAGAGGGAGGCATTGGGGCAGTGTGGGGAGTAGCCCCACGGGGACGAGCATCAATACTCAGCAGGGGGGCATTGCGTCCGGCTTGATGTTGCGCCTCAATTTCTTGTTGGAGGGTGTCTTGTTCTGGAGAGGAAGCCTCTTGATTTTCTGTTGCTTTTAATAAGGTTTGCATTTCCCGCAAGGTTGTACTGGTATCTTGGCAGTATCGACTAAACCAGATCTGAGCACTTTGAATGTCTGTTTCCGTTAAGGTCAAGACGTATTCAAACCATTGCTGAACTTGATCGGGGAAATGAATAAAAACAATGCCCCGATCGCCCTCAAAAATCTGTCCCAATAAGGGGAGCACTCGGTGCTTTCCTCGGGTGGGAAACCGGTGAAAAATGGCTAGGGTTTTCGCCACCTTGGGGGGGAGGGTTACCTCACTAGCGGTTAAGGCGTTGCGATCGTCTACGAAACAATACTGGCTAAAATCGGCTCGATTTAGATCGTTATCGGGTTCTAAGTTCGTCTGAACGGGGGATTCATCGTCTTGTTCATCTAGGGAAATAGCGGCTAGCTCTGCTTCTGAATCCGTGAAAGGTTTACGGGCACGATGGGCCAGAAACTCTGTTATTTCGTCGCTAGACATACCCTCAAGGGCAAGGTTTTCCCGATCTCTCTGAGCAAGATTCACCACAATCGTTTCTTGTTCAAAATCACTAATGGCAGCACAGAGTTCCCAATCGGGATCTGCTTCGCCTAAAGGACGACTATAAAGGGCAAGATAGGTCAGGTTCTCCAGTTCTAATGTGGCGATCGTCTGCCCCACGAGGGTTGTAATCTGCTCATAATCCGGGAGGCTGCCCAAAGGACGATTAATGAAAATATAGAGATAGGGGGAGTTCTGTGAGACTTGAAAATACAGCCCCAAATTTAAATCCTGGAACGCTCGATCGAGCGCTTGACAAATTTCCTCATCGTTCATCAAAATCCTCCGGGAGTTTGGCAACCCTGTCTCTCCAGAGCAGGGAGGAAAAACGACTCAGCATCCTGAGATGGCTTCACCAACAATGCACTATCGTGTGAAGTCTGGGAAGAGCCTTTAAGTACCGATTCTACCCCACTCCTGAGCCGGAATCCCTGCTGAGAAGACCCATTGAGTTTGTGAGATTGGAAAACGGGATGGGGACGTGAAAACCAAGCGATCGGAACCGGAACAAACTCCCCCTCTCGGGAGGGGGTTGGGGGGGTGGGTCTAGCCTTGCGGGAATCACCAACCGTTTAAAGTAGGAGAGAGGAGCTAACGGAGCTAACAGCCGACCCACCCCTAGCCTTGGGAGATCAGCCACTCAGCAATGGTGTGGTGAAAGGTCTCAGGGCTAACCAGAAAGGGCCAGTGATTCCCTGGAATGGTTTTTACCGATAGGGTGCTGGCATAGGTATGGAAGGGACGCAGTTGCCAAGCAAACCGATTGAGACCCTGTTCCGGTGTAATTAAGAGGGTGGGAACCTTCAGAGGGTGCGTTAAACCCTCAATTTCCGTAATTTCCGCAAAAACTTCATTGCGAGCGGGTACGACAAATTTACTCCCCCAGGAACCATCGGCTTTGGCTTCAATAGAGGTTGCAAAAACTAGTTGTTGATGGGCACTCCAGCCTCGATACTGTTTTAGCCCCTGTGCCAAGCTTTCCAGTTGGGAACGATCGCTAAAGAGACCCAAGGTTTTGAGGAAAGGTAAGGTTTTGTACAACAGAGGAAAGGTAATCTGCACCCAGGATGGCATTTTGCCGATGAAAAAGGGATCGACTACCGTCATACTTAGGAAACGCTCCGGTTCCTCCGTCGCCCACAAGGTGGCCAGTTTACTCGACCACGAGTGGGAAATGACATGAAACTGAGACCATCCTAAATAATCAACAAAGGCTTTAAGATCGGCAATAAAATCGAGACAACGATAACCTCGATCGGGTTTACTACTATCACCGTGACCCCGTAAATCGGGTGCAACCCAGTCATAATTTCGATCGTTTAAAGACTGGGCTAAATTGGCCCAGACTAAGCCATGATCCGCCAGACCATGTAAGAGCAATACCGGAACTTGACCTGGCCAACGCCAATAATTTAAGCGAAAATCTGAACTGAGGGAAACCCAAACTGGCTGGGCTTTCAGCTCAAAGGGAGTTGGTTTTTCCGTCATGATCTCAGACCGTAGACATCTCTGACTAAGTACAGGGGACGACCTTTCACCTCTTCATAAATGCGACTTAAATATTCCCCAATAACGCCCAGGCTCACCAGTTGAATTCCCCCCAAAAAGAGTAAGGTGACCATTAGGGAGGCATAGCCTGGCACGTCAATGCCGAAAATGAGGGTGCGCAATATTAAAAAAGAGCCATAGGCAAAGGAAAGGGTGGAAAACCCTAAGCCAATATAGCCCCAAATTTTGAGGGGAAAGGAACTAAAGGAGGTAATGCCCTCTAAGGCAAAATTCCAAAGTTTCCAGTAATTCCATTTGCTGGTGCCGCGATACCGTTCAGAGCGATCGAAAAGAATACTGGTCTGTCGGAACCCGACCCAAGCAAAGAGACCCTTCATAAACCGAGTTCGCTCGGGTAGGTGTTTCAGAGCCTCTACCACCCGACGATCCATTAACCGAAAGTCCCCTGTATTGGCGGGAATGGCAATAGGACTGAGACGGCCAATGAGATTATAAAAACCATAGGCGGTGAATTTCTTCAGCCAGGTTTCACCACTGCGGTGACGACGGGTTGCATAAACTACGTCATAACCGGCTCGCCATTGCGCCACCAAAGCTTCAATTAATTCCGGCGGATCTTGCAAATCTGCATCAATGGGAATCACTGCGGCCCCGGTACTATAGTCAAGCCCTGCTGTGAGGGCCACTTCTTTCCCAAAGTTACGGGAAAGGTTGACCACTTTAATGCGATCGTCCCGCTGGTGATGTTGAATCAATTGCCTCAGGGTTTCGTCCTGACTCCCATCATTGACACAAATAATTTCGTAGGCCAGTTGCAAGGGATCTAAGACCGATCGCAGGCGATCGAGCAGGAAGTCCAGGTTCGGGGCTTCGTTATAACAGGGAACAACAATGGAAAGTTCCGGGCAAAGCTCCGGCACGCTAGGGGAAGAGGACATCTTTAATCATTAAGCCTGAGACTCAGTACGCTTTAGACCCCCGTCAGTTGCTCTAACTTAAACCAAATATTCGGGGTTGGAACGGTAAAGCGCACCAGAGCATAGTCCCCCTTGAGATCGACAATTTCGCCATTACTCTCAAAGATGTAGGGGGGGAAACGATCGTCACTGGCTTTTGCTTCCAATGAGTTTTGCAGCTTTTCAGGAACTGCACGCACAAGAGAACCTTTCTTTAGAGGGGCCATAGGAACAACTGCTAGAGATTACGAGCTAACAACTTAAGGCGCAAAAGTGCGGCGCTTCGTGCCGCACCCTTCCATTAAAATTTTTCGCTTTCAGTGGAAAGCCAGATTACGTTGATGGGTTTTATTCTATCTTGCTCTGCTCCTCCCCTCTACGTCTCCCCTTTAGGCTGTGGCTGTCTGTTGCCGGACGATCGCCAGTTCCTGGCTGAGGGGGATGTGTAAATGTCCGTTGGTGGCTAACATGCGGCCAGTCTCTAACTGAAGGGGGGAACGATCGTAGGCGGTGACTTCTCCACCCGCTTCCCGGACTAAGACAATCCCCGCCGCTAAGTCCCAGGGAGATAAACCCCGTTCCCAATAGCCATCTAAACGACCACAGGCCACATAGGCTAAATCTGAAGCGGCAGAGCCTCCCCGCCGTACCCCTTGGGTGACATGGGTCAGATGACAAAACTCCGCATAATTATTATCGGAGGTTTCACGGCGATCGTAGGCAAAGCCCGTAACCAACAAACTCTGGGCTAACTCTGTTGTTGTAGACACCTGAATGGGTTGACGATTGAGGGTTGCCCCTAGCCCCGTGGCAGCCCGAAACAGTTCATTAAAAAAGGGCAAATAAACGACCCCGACCTGAGGCACCCCTTCGACTAAAAGGCCAATAGAAACCGAATAAAACGGATACTGATGGGCATAGTTTGTGGTGCCATCCAGGGGATCGATCGCCCAGAGCAGAGAATGGTTGGTTGCGGATTTCTGTAGTCCTGACTCTTCTGCCAGGATGGCATGATCCGGCAGATGGCGCTGCATGACTTCTAATACAGCTTTTTCCGAGGCAATATCCGCTTCGGTTACCAAATCACCCCAGCGCCCCTTACCCCGAATATCATTCAGTTGGCCCCAATACTGCTGCAGGATTGCACCCCCAGCGAGGGCTGCCTCCGTAGCAATATCTAAAAATTGTGCTAAATCCCGAGAGGAAGGGTGCATGACGCTTGGCAGTGACATTGAGTAGAGGCATTGGAAGTAAACAAATATACTTCAACGCTCAACTCGTTTCTTGAAGCAGGGAAACGATGATGGATCGCAGGACTAGAGGTACTTTTCTAAGGTATTCGCCAAAGTGGTTTTGGGAACGGCCCCCACTACCATATCGACCCGCTGCCCACCTTTAAAAATCATCAGAGTGGGAATACTGCGAATTCCATATTGACCGGCTACGGTTGGGTTATCGTCGGTATTAAGTTTTACGACCTTAACCTTGCCCTCGTATTGGGTGGCAATTTCGTCGATGACGGGAGCCACCATCCGGCAAGGGCCACACCACGGGGCCCAAAAATCGACCAACACAGGAACTTCGCTCTCTAAAACTTCTTTTTTGAAGGAATCGTCTGTAACGGCTAAGGCTGCTGACATGCTTCCAAACCCTTATCTATTTCGTTGGACAAGAATGGAATCCCACAAGTGGTATCCGCTAGAATTCTACAATACCGAATTTTGTGACCGGCGATCGGAACTGTTACAGATCGAGACATAGTGAGGAATTCCGTAACATTTGCTGAAGAAATGTTAACGAAATGCGCAATAAAATTGACTAAGGTCAAAAGGGCAGTTCTGGGACGGGCAAAATTTCGTACTCTGCGCCCAAATCCCCAAATACCACCTCTTCCATCTTGGGTAAGGTCTCAAAGCTGGAATTGGGGGCTTCTGTAGCGGATTGCTGTAAGGCACTCCAGGTTTGCGGGCCAACGATACCATCCACAATGAGCCCCCGGGCCATCTGAAAGTCTCGAATGGCACTGGTGGTTTGTGGACCTAAAATGCCATCAATAGGACCAGGGTTATAGCCTAGGCTTTGAAGTTGAGACTGGATTTCCAAAACCTCCATATCACTGGAATGGCTGTACTGTGGTTCCGTTTCGATCGCTATGCCACTAGTTTCAAAGTCTGCAAAGCTCTCAAAACCGCTGTTCTCTGGCGGACTTACCACTGCAATCGGGGTCGAGGACGATGCCTGCGCCTTTAGGGCGCTCCAGGTTTCGTCCCCAACAATGCCATCGACCTGTAACCCGGCCGCCTCTTGAAATTGCCGAACCGCAGATTCAGTACGATCGCCAAAGTATCCGGTGTTGTGTTCCTGAAAGTAGCCTAGGCGGGCTAACTTGTACTGCAAGCTTGCCACATCAGCATTGTCCATACCGTGGGCCAAGTTCGTAGCGGCCAGGGCAGTTCCTCCCCCGGCCTGCAAACTCATCAAAATGACCGCAGGGGGAAGGCAGGGCAACAGGGACTTTGACCAAGATGAACTGGTTTTAGAGGGATTAGACCTAGTCGTAGAGAGCGTAGTTGTAGGGAGAATGGAGAAAGGTGTGCCATCCTGCGGAGAGGATTGATCCGAACTGAGAAGTGTTCCTGCGGAACTTCCGCTTTCCTGCGGGGGTCGGGGTGAATCCCAGCCATGAGCAAAAGAAATCGTTTCCATAGGTCTTTCCAGGGAGTTGACGTTAGGCGTGAGCGGCAGTGACCTGCCCGAGTTGCTGTGAATTTTTACGGTTACATTCGGATACCGTCAAAGGGCACCGACTTCTCTAGGTCTTTATTCTTAAGGGGTCTCTCCCCTCGGGATTGAATCCAAGGTTTTGATCCAGATCAGGCTGATCCCTAGGCATATCTTCTGCAAACCATCCCGGTTTGAGAACCGCTCAGAGAAGAGCCGTGATAAGATACTTAACAAAAGTTAAAAAAGGCAGAGATTAAGGTGGAGTTAGATCAACTCGATCAAATGCGAGCCTACGATCGCGATCAAATTGCCCAGTACTATCGTCGTCGTCCCTGGCAAGTGCTGGGACGAGCCCTGAGCATTGTTTGGAATTTTGCAGGATTTCTTCTCGCCTTGGGAGGGGATCGTGTCCTCCGCAGAAAAGAACGCAAGCGGCTCAAGCGAGCAACCCAGTTCCGAGAACTCCTGACCCATTTAGGACCGACTTTTATCAAAGTGGGGCAGGCTCTCTCCACCCGTCCTGACCTCGTACAAAAGGATTATTTGGAAGAGCTGACTAAGCTCCAGGATCGGCTACCTCCCTTCGCCAATGCCATCGCCTTTGAGATTATTGAACGGGAACTCGATCGCTCTCCCGATGAAATTTTTCGCAGTATTTCCCCCGATCCCATCGCAGCAGCCAGTTTAGGGCAAGTTTACAAAGCCCAACTCCGCAGTGGTGAGACGGTTGCCGTCAAAGTGCAGCGGCCGGGCTTGAGTCGGCGGTTATCCCTGGATATTTTGCTCATTCGCTGGATTTGTAGTTGGATCAGTCCTTACCTGCCCCTCAATCTAGGGCATGACCTCACTCTGATCGTGGATGAGTTTGGCATCAAGCTCTTTGAGGAGATTGATTATCTCCAAGAGGGCCGTAATGCTGAACATTTTGCGAGCAACTTTCAGGCTTGTGACTATGTGAAAGTACCCACCATTTACTGGCGCTATACCTCCCGTCGGGTTCTCACCCTAGAATGGATTGAAGGGTATAAACTGACCGGATCCAATGAGTTTATTGAAGCGGATATGGATCGCTCAGGGGTCATTCGGATTGGGGTTATCTCTGGGTTGCAACAGTTGTTAGAGTTTGGGTTTTTCCATGCCGATCCCCACCCCGGCAATTTGTTTGCCTTACCCGGTGATCCTGAATCAGGGATTCCCGATCGTATGGCCTATATTGACTTTGGCATGATGGATCAACTAGAGCAAACCACCAAGGAAAACCTGGTGGATGCCGTGGTTCACTTAATTAATAAGGATTACCTCGATTTAGCTCAGGACTTTATTAAACTCGGTTTCCTGGCTCCCGGTACCGATATTACACCGATCGTTCCTGCCTTAGAACAGGTTTTAGGCAATATTTTAGGGCAGAAGGTTTCGGAATTTAACTTTAAAACCATTACCGATAGTTTTTCGGAATTAATGTATGATTATCCCTTCCGCGTTCCAGCTAAATTTGCCTTAATTATTCGCTCGATCGTGACCCAAGAAGGGTTAGCCCTAAGCATTAATCCAGATTTCAAAATTGTGGATGTGGCCTATCCCTATGTCGCCCGTCGTTTATTAACGGGGGAAACTCCTGAGTTACGGCGACGGCTCCTAGAAGTATTGTTCAAAGATGGGAAATTCCGCTGGGATCGCTTAGAAAATATGCTGAGAATTGCCCGGACGGATGCTGATTTTGATCTATTTCCCACTGCCCAATTGGGGCTGCAATACTTGCTTTCAGAAGAGGGAGATTACCTGCGTCGGCAATTATTACTGGCCCTCATTGAAGACGATCGTTTACATGCCCCAGAAGTGCAAAGACTGTGGGATTTGATTAAAGATGATCTGGAACCTAGTCGTATCTTAAGTTCTGCCTGGGAGGCGTTAACCCTCTTTTCTCAAACCCAAGCGGCTAGCCTTTTTCCCGTCTTTCTAACCACCCGCTAGACCTGAGAGGGCACACACAGGCTAGAATACGATCGCTGCAAACCCATCTACAGCTTTCCGCTTAAAGTGGAAAAAGTTGAAAAGTTAACGAGGGCGTGAAGCAATCCGCACCCATGCTCTCGCCTTAACTTGTCTTAAATGGATTCGCCAATCTACGCAGTAACTGTTCAACGGTTAAGGACTCTTTGCCAATGTATTATTATCCGCCCCCACCCTACTTTCTACTTTTGGTTGGTTTATTTGCAGGCATTACCTCAGGGTTTGCCTTTTCCCAAACCTTAAAGGGACTGGTGAGTCAGTGGAAGATTAATCCTGCTCAATTTCCCCTTACCACCATTCGAGGGTTGTCCTTACTGGTGCCATTTCTAGGAATTTGTGCTGGTATTTGTTTCTTTCTCTCTGCCGGAGTCCAAATTTTTGGTTTCTCTGCGAAGGGGGGCTACGCTATTTCTATTCCTCTGACCATTTTCACGGGCAAATTGGTTTGGTGGCAGTTAGGGAAGGTCTTAGATCAACTACAAACCGGTGGATCTGCAGCCTTAGACTTAGATACCTTGTTTTAGGGTAATTGCTCTGTTGAGCATCGATTAATTTAAAATTTTGCCCTTAAAATTTTTTCTTCCCACTTCCCACTGAAAACGAAAAAAAGGGAAGAGTGCGGCGCGGAGCACCGCACTCTTCCGCCTTAAGTTGGTCGGCAAGAGTAGGGATTGAGTCGGGCGGATGCCCCGACTGTATCAGTTAATCCTACATTTCGCAGGTTCATGAGAGACAATAATATTTCTGGCAATGTGAACCCAGTAATTTCAAAACCTGTAGATGAAAATCGGTAAGATTGGAAACGAGTTTACGCCCCTCAAGCCAT
>JBEAPM010000447.1:0-6094 GCA_041164445.1 Cyanobacteriota bacterium | reverse complement strand
GAAAATAAAAGGGTCATATTGATTTACTCCTGTTTTGCCACAGTAAGCAAATTTACCTTCTTTCACGCCACGGGCGATCGCATCTTTGACTGCATTACTAGAAAGCAGACGAGGGAAAATGGGGGAAGCAAAAAAGGCATCATGGATTGACTTAGTACTCCATTCTGGAAAGGCTACTGACCAGTTCCGCACTAAGAAGTTGGGACTGACGGCATCGGTGACAATGTCTTCGCTACGGAGTCGATTGAGAATATATTTCACTGGCGAGTTTGCACTACTGGAAGTGATTAAACCTAAATCAAGAACTGCCAACTGATTATTACGGTCTAGGAAGGCTAAGCGTTTATAGGAGCGCCAAATGGTTTCGTTTAAATCCCGTTCAGCTTTTTGGAGATTAATTTTGAGTTGTTTGGCTTGGTCTTCATCAAAGCGGGTGTCTTCATCGCGGATGTCTTCCCAGGCTAAAAGTTTACGGGCATCTTCCCGAAGTTGAGCATCATCGTCAACAAAGATAAAAAACAAGGCACTTTTATAAGTTCGAGCAGACAATCCGGCTTCTCGAATCATTGTTTCAATCAACTGTTCAGTTTGTTCACGATTTTGGAAGGAATAGTCAATATCGAGAACAGCAAGGGTTAATGCCGCTTGGTTCGGTAAGTTACTAGGAACAGTCGGGAATGGAATGACTTGCAGACCTTGGGTGCTGGTGAATATTTTGCGAATTTCCGTTTGCAGACGTTGCTCAATCCGATCGCCAGAAATATTGGCGCGACGATCTGCTAAAAGTTTATTGAGATTAGGGTAAATACCGAATTTATAGCGAGTTTGATTAACGGTCAGGTAATAGCATTCACTTCTCAGGTTTTCGAGAACGGTCTCTAAATTGGCAATCTCTAAATTGGGTTCGGCAACGGCGAGGCGGATTTCAGGAACGGTGGCTTCTGTGTTGGATTGGCCCCCATTGGACTCAAAAAAGATGGCAGTGGCAACTTTACGGTGTAGCCGAGCTTTTTTGATGATGGGATCAGCTTCAATGTCTAAGCGAATAGCATGGGTTCCTGTTTTGCCACAAATATCGGTGGTAACGGCTCCTTCAAGTTTATCGGTGCCGAGTTGATCATAGACAGCGGCCCGGAATGGGGGAGCTTCTAAGGGAGCACTGCCCAAACCAATTAACAAGTCTCGTCGATCGCCTTGATAGCCTTCCTGATAAGCTTGGGATACCCAAGTGGCTAACAACCGTAAAACCCCTCTAGTCCGTTGGAAGCGGGGTAAAGCCTGCCATTTCCGTTCAAACACCGAGAAGATGCTGGGATGAAACGGATAGGTGTCTTGGAAAGCTTTTTGGGCCTGGTCGATGGGGAACCAACTGGGAATTTGTTGACGATGCTCGACAATCCAATCAGCATATTCCTGACAAGTGCTAATTGCCGCTTTGGGTAACATGATGCGGCCTTCAGAGGTGACGGCATCGGGGTTCCACTCGAAGAGACGGCGACGAATAATTTCAGAGGTTTCCGCTTCCGCCGAGACCATAATGGCTTTCCCCAGGCGATCGAGCATTTTTTTGTAGCGTTGCTCGTCGGCTTCATCGGGGGGCGTATATTCCAATTCTGAAGCAGGAATGGAAACCACTAAAACAAGATTGTCTGACCCCCTAGCAACTTCAGAAAGGGATTGAATGAAGTTATACAGTTGGTTGTTATAGCCCTTTTTACGATAGGTGGAGACGTAGTTGATAATCTCGTCCATCAAAATGAGGCAAGGTTTATCCTTCGGCAAAAATGCCCGAATAACGTCCCCTTTAGGTTCGATAAATTCGGCTTCATGGTCTGCTAAAACCCCTAAGGATGCCTCCCCTCCGAGTTGATAGGCAATTTCTCCCCAGGGAGTGCGACGTTTAGGGGTGCCATCATTGCCGCCCCGTCCCGTGGTGGAGTCAAACTCAGTGCCGACAAAGACGGCCACATGGGCTTCTGGAATGGTATTCAATCCTGCTTGGTGCAGAATTTTCTGTATGCCCATTAATTTATCGCCGTTAGACCCCAACTGTGCCAAATGGTAAAGGGTGGTTAGAGCATGGGTTTTACCACCGCCAAACTGGGTCGAGAGGTTAAAAACCGCATTACTGCCCATCTTTTGTCCCGATAGCCGTCGTAGGACTTCCCCAGAAAGTTCGGTGAGGTATTTGGTCAGAAAGGTACGCTCAAAAAAGCGGGCTGGATCGGTGTAGTCGCTGGGGGCAGTCCCTTTGCGAACATCATCGAGATTAACGGCAAATTCGGAGGCATCCAGAGGGCGGCCTTGGCGGATATCTTCTCTGGGGGTTAGTCCTTCAATGCGATGCCAGGGGGTGAGTTTAGCCATAGTGGAAGTCTGTGGGAGGAGGGAGAAGAAATGCGTTATAACAAAGTGTAATAACAATTGCCTGGAGTTTGATCGCCATGGGTCAAAAAACTTATGCTATTAGTCCCGCCAAAATCGGCAATCAAGATGGGTTTCGATTACCCCGTGCTTTTTCTAAGGATCATCCTGAGTTGGTGAATGCTCCAGGGGCAGTGGAAGTTTTGGATGATAAGACCCTTTTAGTGCGGCTGGATACGGTGTCCAGGGAGCTAGAAGCGGAGGAGGAGGAAGGTTTGATCATGGGGTTGTTCTTGGATTTTTTGATAAAAGGGGCGATCGCCGATCCAGAAAGTTTAGTGCCGTACACGGAGGAGATGGGGGCCGAGATGGATGAATTGTTAGCGGGCGTGACGGTGGAATGAAGCCAATTCGTTGTCAGGGGTGGCAGATTTATTTTCATCCGTTGTTTTTTCAGCAGTGGGAAGATTTACGTCAACGGGTCATCAGGCTAAAACAAAAATTAGAACCAGCCCAATTAGTGCGTCATCCTGATGCCAAGTTATTGAAGGCGATCAATGGAGGCATCAGGGAAAAAATTCCCCAAGATCCGTTGGCGAGTCATTTTGCTCTAACGGGGTCTTTGCGACGGTTTAGCCGCTTAAAGAAAATGGGCTTACCCCACCGATATCGTCTATTTTTCCGGGTTTTTCCAGCGCAGCAGTCCATTGTGATTTTGTGGTTAGGGTTTCCCCGTAAGGAAGGGGATAAAAAGGATTGTTATACAGTCTTTGAGAAATTGGTTAAGCGAGGAGATTTTCCAACAAATATGCAAGATTTTCTCCAGATTTTAGAGTCTAGTCAGGATAAATGAAGCGGTCATGTCTTTGATTTGCATAGTGTAAGTCCTCAATAGACCATTAATAGAAAATTTTAAAAACCTAGACCCTTCTTGCGAGCGAGGATGCCATCAATCCAGCGTTTTTCGTCGGTTCCGGCAGGATACAGGGCCGAGAGGGATTGGGCTAGGGTCCAAAAGCGTTGATCGGCTCCAATGCCGTCTTCTACTAGAAAGCGACTCATGGCATCACTGCGACCAGCCGCAAAGAGCAACATGGTTTGGTGAATACGGTCTAAAACGGTTTTGCCGACTTGGGTAACGGTAATGTCTTGGGTTCCTTGTTCTTCAACGACCTGGTTAAGCACTTCGCCGAAGTCGAGGGTGAGTTGTTTGGATTTGCTTTTTTTAGCTTTGGGTTTAGGTTCTTGCAGACCGTCTTTACCAAAGAGGTAGCCGGCCCGTTCGGCAGCGGGTAGGAGTCGGGCGTTACTACCTTTGATTTCTACTAAACTGGTCAATTTTTCCAGATAGGCCCCTAACCCTTGGGCAATTTTACGGGCGGCATCGTATTCCAGACTAAAGCCAGTGGTTTTGCTTTTTTTACTGCTGTTTTCGTCATCGTCATCCTCTTCTTCCGAGTTTGGCTCGTCTACGTTATTGCCGGGGTCGGTGGTCAGTGTCCAGAGCCACATGGCGGTGAGACGGGCATCTTCTTCTAAATCGGTAGCAGTAGCATTATCAAAAATCATACTCAGGGCTTCTTTGGAAACCGTTGCCCAGACGTATTCTAAATATTCTCTGAGGGTGACTTCTTCACCGTTGGCCTGTTCGACGCTGGCATAACGGGAATAGATTTCTAGGGCTGGCCCCAAACAAGCAAAAATGGCATCGGCCCCCACGACGCCTTCACTCGCTAGACGGGGCATCCAGTCGTGGATTCGTTGGGGTAGTTCAGTAAGGATTTCGCGCCAATCGCCGATCCCCCCGCTATCGCTTCTCCCCTTACTAAGGGGGGCTAGGGGGGATCTGGGACGGCAAACAAGGTGAACGGATGAGGCTAAAGCGGCAGAGTTCATGGCTCGTAAGCGAGAACCCATTTCTGTATCAATGGGCCAAGACCCCGTAATTGTCCAACTGGCTTCGATCATGGCGTTTAACTGGGCTTCCCAACCGGACGTTGATTTATGGGCAAACACAATGACACCAATTCCTGATGGGTCAAGCAATAGCGGCAACCTTCCGCCATTGCTTGACCCATTGTTTTTTCAAAATAAGCTTTATCTTTCCCCTTTAGTTCATCAACAATACATTAGTCATCTTTTGGAGTGAGTTCCGTTTGAAAATTAGCCGTCAAAGTTTTATTTAAAGTTCTTTTTAGCCATACATAAGGGTACCTCGATTAGAGGATGTCTGAAAAGTGTTCTTGTGGCGTACTTGTATGACTAAAGTATGTGCAAGGATAGGTGAAAATATAGGGAAGGAAAGCTAACAATTGAGGCCCAGAAAACAATGCGTGAATCATATCCAACAGACCTGAATGATGAACAATGGGAATTGATCAAACCCTGTTTGCCACCAGCTAAACCAGGGGGGCGACCCCGTGAGGTAGACCTCCGAGAAGTCGTCAACGCCATACTCTACATACTAATGGGAGGAATCGCTTGGCGTCTGCTGCCCCATGATTTTCCCAAATGCAAAACGGTCTACGACTATTTCCGAAAATGGCGGGATGATGGAACCGTTAAAACCATTCACCAAAAACTTTACGAGTGGGAGAGAACCGCAGGACAAAACCGAGACCGCTCCCCTAGTTATGGAGTAGTGGATAGTCAATCGGTAGACACAGCAACAATGATGCACCATGATGTCGGTGTTGATGGAAATAAGAGGGTAAAAGGACGAAAACGACACCTAATGGTCGATAGCCTGGGCATCCCTCTAGAAATTGTGGTAACAGCGGCTAATGTCTCAGATGCCGAAGGGCTGAAACAGTTACTCGAGCGTATTCAGAAACGCTCGTTGGACTTGAGTCGCCTCTATTTAATTTATGTAGATGGGGGATATAAAGGGTTTGAGTTGGTGAAATGGGTAATGGATTGCTTTGGGTGGATCCTAGAAATGGTTTTACGACCCCACGAACAGAAAGGATTTGTCGTCTTACCTCGAAGATGGGTGGTGGAGAGGACTTTTGGCTGGTTCTATTGGTGTCGTCGTTTGAGTCGGGATTATGAAGTCCTAACTAAAACTTCTGAAGCATGGATTTACTGGGCTTCTATTCGTCTTCTTGTACGAAGGTTGGCTTGAACCCTGACTTTTCAGACATCCTCTAACCAACTGAACTGGCGAGATTTTTTGACCCAATCTAATCCTGTTGCGTCGGCATTAATGGCTAAAATGCAGATTACTCCCGGCGATCGCCCGAAAGTAAAGGCAGAATGTTTGCGATTGTTAGTCACACTCAAGCTCGATCCCGCTAGAATGCAGTTAATCTCAGGCTTTGTGGATACTTATTTGACCCTTAATCCAGGCGAAGAGACCGTTTTTCAAACTACCATTGCCGAATTCAGTCCCCCAGAACAGGAGCAAGTGATGCAATTAACTACCAGTTGGATGCGCCAAGGTATCGAGCAGGGTATCGAACAGGGACAAAAATCCCTACTTTGTCAACTAATTAAGCATCGTTTTGGGGAATTAGATGACGTGACGTTGGCAAAAGTTGACAGGCTAACAGCACCGCAGTTGGAGGAGTTGGGAGAGGTGCTGCTGGATTGTGCTGATGTGACCGAATTGGAGCAATGGTTAAAGAGTTCTGCTGAAAATTTATAGAGGGCGATCGCCACCGGGGAACGGGTACAAATTAAGTGATCTTTCAATCCGTGAGTAGAGGTACATCGTACTGGCTGAATTTAC
>JBEAPM010000446.1:0-3947 GCA_041164445.1 Cyanobacteriota bacterium | reverse complement strand
GCAAGGCTTCATCAAAACTATACTCATGGAGTAGATTATTTAACCTCACCCAGGAGTCTCGATTATAGGTGATTTGACAAACCGGATAACTGACGGGCTTCGGCAACAGGCTTCTTAACGTATCCAGGGCTGGAACAGTGTCCAGCAATTGACCGTATTGCAACAACATATATGAAACCTCTATTATTTATTCTGTATCCAATTTTACAGTTTTCTTTTTAAAATGAGAGAAAGTTTTCATAAATTTACATACAGACACCTTCATACAAGTACCTCGGAAAATTCAAAAATTTTTCCTAAAGAATAGGCACTATAGCGATCGGTACAGTCGCCCACCACAATGAATCGAGGTAACCTTCAGTGAATAACTTTACCGAGGAAGAAAAACCCATGTCCATCCCGTTGATTACGCTCTACGTGAACGGCGAAGTTCAAACTTGTCCGCCCCATTTAAACTTAGTTGAACTGTTAGAGTATCTGAATCTCAATCCCCGTTTAGTTGCGGTGGAATATAACGGTGAAATTCGCCATCGTCAGTTCTGGGAAACCACCATCGTTGTAGAGAACGATCGCTTAGAAATTGTCACGATCGTTGGGGGGGGGTGCCCTTAAAACGACAAAGGGGAAGCACTTTTAATGTACTTCCCCGCTAAACAGTCAGATATAGAACAGAGTAACTTGAACTTAATGGACTTAAAGATTCCCTGTATGCTAAGGAGCAATACAGGAGAATGAACAGAGTAAAAGAAAACAATCAGTAAAAAAGAGAACCAAAAATGAAGGGTTTACAATTCACTTTGCCCTTGACGATCGCTACTTGATCTTGTAAAGTTTGTCCGGAGATCTAGCAAGGTTGATTGGCTTAAATTAAAACAGACTCGATTCATTAAAGGGCTTTAAGCCGGTCTGACGGAAGGCCGCTCAGCGCAACAACATTAACTGAAATCTACCACTGACCTATTCAATAGACATCAGGGTCAAAAGTGACGTTCGCAAGATTGGGGATTCGGGAAAAAATCAAAACCTTGAGAACTAAGTTTTAAGCCGTTTGAAGGGTACCAATGTGATATGTTTGATATCCTTTTCCCTATGTTTTCTAGATTACACGAAACGGTAAATCTTGAACTGACTTTCCGGAAAAACTTAACTTTTCTTCATATTAGGAAGAGATTGCTGTGCCAGACTGGTCGCCTATCCATGCCCAAGTGCATCAGGTTCTCCGCTCCCGACGGTTATTGGAGCGTCAGCAATCCATTTTGGCGGCGGTGTCTGGCGGGCAAGATTCTCTCTGTTTGCTGAAATTAATGCAGGATTTACAGCCTCGATGGGGCTGGCGTGTGGGAGTGATCCATTGTGATCACCAGTGGCGATCGGATTCCAGGGCCAATGCCCAGTTTGTCCAGGAGTGGGCCGCAGCCACGGGGCAGGTTCATCTCTGTCGGGCAGCGGTGGCACCCCCATCAGAAGCAGCAGCCAGAACTTGGCGATATGACTGTTTTAGGCAGGTTGCCCTAGAGCATGGCTATGGGGCGGTGGTAACGGGGCATACCGCTAGCGATCGGGCCGAAACTTTGCTCTATAACCTCATGCGAGGTTGTGGCAGTGACGGGCTGGGGGCTTTGCAGTGGAGTCGGGTCTTGGGGGACGCACCCCCAGTTGTTACGCTGGTTCGTCCCTTATTAGGGTTAGACCGATCGGACACCGCTCAATTTTGTCAGGACTTTCAACTCCCAATTTGGCAAGATAGCACCAATCACGATCGGCGTTATCAACGGAATCGGATTCGTTTGGATCTATTGCCCTACCTAGAGGCGCAGTTTAACCCTCAGGTGGTGCGTCATCTTGCTCAGACAGCGGAGTTATGGCAGGGGGATGTGGAATATTTAGAAGACCAAGCTCGCCAAAGCCGAGCCCACCTTCAGCAGGGGAATGCCCTCGATCGTTCAGGCTTAAAGCAACTGCCCCTTGCCCTGCAACGTCGGGTGATTCGGCAATTCCTGCAGGAGCATCTGCCCCATCCCCCTAATTTTGATCAGGTGGATAAAGTCTTGAGCTTAGTGGATGCGGGGAACCGCAGCCAGAGTGATCCCTTCCCCGGTGGAACGATCGCTCTGGTGAAGGATGCTTGGATTATTTTGCAGCAGACGGGTCAAGGCTGAGAACACCGGCAACTGTGGTGTCCTTAGCACTGGTGATCAGCAGTGAGGGGATGAGGGGATGGGAATCGATCGATTTCTATGCTGGAATTGCTATCATTACGGGGTTTTACTTCCCTCACGGCTTAACTGACCAGTTTCCCTAATTTTATACCTCACAACGAGGCCGTTAATCTACATCTCCCCCCACGACAACATTGCGAATCCGTAGACTTGGCCCCCCACAGCCCACGGCTAATCCCCCTTGGTTAGACTTGCCACAGCCCCCGGACTCATCCCAGAAGAAATCATTGCCGATCGCTTCAATGTCGGCGAGGGTACTAAAGACATTGCCAGAGAGGGTTACATCCCGCACCGGTTCCGCCAGTTGGCCATTGCGAATCATCCAGGCTTCGCCCGCACCAAAGGTAAACATTTCACCATTGGTCATGCCTCCCAACCAATTGCAGGCGTAAACTCCCTCTTCAATATCGGCGAATAAATCTGCCACGGGAGTATCTCCCCGCTCAATCCAGGTATTGGTCATGCGGACAATGGGGGGATAGTGATAGTTCAAGCAGCGGGCATTACCGGTGGGCGCTTCCCCTAATTTACCTGCGGTTTCGCGGGAGTGCAGTCGTCCGACTAAGACCCCGTCTTGAATGAGTTGGGTGGTGCTGGCGGGGGTGCCTTCGTCATCGTAGGCATAACTACCCCGATGGTTAACGGGGGCAGCCCCATCAAAAATATTGAGGTTGGCGGGGCCAAAGCGCCGTCCCAGGGTCATCACTTCTAAAATATCGGGGTTTTCGTAGGCCATGTCTGCCTCGGAAAGATGTCCGAAGGCTTCATGGACAAAGAGTCCGGAAAGGATGGGGTCAATAACAACGGTGTAGGTGCCCCCTTTGACCACTGGTAAATGAAGGGCATTGGCAGCCCGCCGGGCCGCCTCTAGGACTTGCTGATCCAAATTCAATAAATCTTCATAAGCTTTGCGGGAACCAATGGTTTCCCGACCCGTTTGTACCGTTTCCCCTTGCCGGGCTGTGGCAGCAAAGCGCATTTCTAAATCTACCCAGGCCTGCTCCAGCAGGGTTCCTTCGGAGGTGGCTAAAACAATGCGCTGGCGAGAATCACCGTAACGCACCGAGACCGTTGCAATACAATCCTGATCCGATCGTAAAAGATCGCCATAATGTTCACAGAGCGCTTTCTTTTGTTCCAAGGGAATCTGGCGCGGATCCGTCCCCGTGAGGGGGGTCGTATAGGAGCCTTGGACAATCTCAATGGGGGCTAAGAGAGTTTCTTCTTGACCCACCATCCGTGCGGCATCGATCGCTTCTCCAATGCGTTGCTCTAAATGATCCAATTGGTTGAAGCTGGCAAATCCCCACCCGCCTCGATGACAGGCCCGCACTTGTCCCCCCTGGGCCAGGCCCTCACTCAAGGTTTCGAGACGATCGCCCCGGAGCAAAATATCTGTCCCTTCGGATTCCTCCAGACGGATAGCAAGATAATCAACCTGAGAGCGATACCGCTGAATCAAATCGGAAAGGCGATCGAGATGGTTAGCCGTGGAGATCATAAGGACAGGATTCAGTAAAGGGCTTGTGATATTGCCATCATACTGAGATTTTTGGCCTTTTCCCCTAGAGGGTCAGCCCAGTATCTGAGTATCTGAAGCCCTTTAATCCTAAGGAATGCGGACTTTATAACCTGGAATTTCACTACCAAGACACCGAAGCCCCGAAGGAATACCTTTGTGTTCTTTGTGCCTCTGTGGTTTAATCCTGAACTTTCCGGTTTATTTAA
>JBEAPM010000445.1:0-5680 GCA_041164445.1 Cyanobacteriota bacterium | reverse complement strand
TTAACGCCATCTCACCTCACGGCTCAGTTTAAAGTGGATGATGCTCTGGATCTTTCCTTTCCCGCTGCTAGTTGTGATGTGGTCTGGTCAGTGGAAGCGGGCCCCCACATGCCGGACAAGGTAAAATTTGCCCAGGAATTGCTGCGCGTGCTTAAACCAGGGGGAATGCTTGTGGTTGCGGATTGGAATCAACGGGACGATCGCGCTCAGCCCTTAAATTTTCTAGAGGGATTAATCATGCAACAACTCTTAGATCAGTGGGCTCATCCCAAGTTTGCCAGTATTGAAGAATTTTCTGAGCAATTAATCTCCACCGGCGGGGTTGAAGGGCAAGTGATAACAGCAGACTGGACACCAGAAACCCTGCCATCTTGGTTGGATTCCATCTGGCAGGGCATTCTTCGACCGGCGGGTTTAGTGAAATTTGGCGTGTCGGGATTCGTGAAGTCTCTCCGGGAAGTCCCCACCTTATTATTAATGCGGTTAGCTTTTGGCAGCGGATTGTGCCGGTTTGGGATGTTTAGAGCGATCCGAAACCATCGCCTTATCCCATAGCACCCGCTGCCCTGCATCAGTGAAGAAGCCGGAGTTAACCCTGCATGGCCCGAATTAACTCCGCAGCCACCTCAGGACGGGAGAATTCTCCCGGAGGGGCCTCACCGCGACGCAGCATTTCTCGAACCTTAGTCCCAGATAGGTGAATCCGCTCTTCTGGGGCACTAGGGCTGGTTTTTGTGGTTGCCATAGATTGAGTACGCTTGCAATAGAAGGCGTGTTCAAACATCATGGGGGTAATGCCCAGCTTGCTCGGTTCAAATTCACTAAAGATGTACTGGGCATCGTAGGTGCCATAGTAATCTCCCACTCCGGCATGATCCCGACCCACAATAAAGTGAGTACAGCCATAGTTCTTACGGATGAGGGCATGGAAAATGGCTTCCCGTGGGCCGGCATAGCGCATGGCAGAAGGGTTAATGGCGAGAATGACCCGATCCTGCGGGAAATAGTGCTCCATCATAATTTCGTAGCAACGCATCCGCACATCCGCTGGAATGTCGTCACTTTTGGTTGCCCCCACTAAGGGATGGAGGAACAGCCCATCAACGGTTTCTAAAGCACACTTTTGAATGTATTCGTGGGCACGGTGAATGGGATTGCGCGTCTGAAATCCAACGATCGTTTTCCAGCCGAGTTGGGCGAACCGAGCACGGGATTCGACGGGATCGACTTGATACTTAGGAAAGAGAGGATGGGGATCCCGTTCTAACAGCCAAACGGGCCCCGCCAGGTTGATGGCCCCTTGTTGGTAGACCACCGCAACGCCAGGATGCTTGTCTTCATCGGTGCGGTAAACGTTGGTGGCTTCGTGGGCTTTGTTGTAGCGATATTTCTGGGTAAGTTCCAAGACCCCAATAAAGCGCCCACTCGGATCGTTTAAGCGAACCCATTCTCCTTCCTTGAGGGGGGCAGCCACCGCTTCCTCTACAGATAGCGTAATGGGAATAGACCAGGGTAAGCCATTGGTCAGGTGCATATCCGTGACCACGAGTTCATAGTCTGCCTGCTCCATGAACCCATTGAGGGGGCTGAAGCCACCAATGGCAATCATCACCAGATCAGAAACTGCTCGCTCGTCGAGTTGTACAGCAGGCAATTCATCAGCTTTTGCTAAAAATTCGTCTCTTTCAGCAGGGGTGGCAATACGATTAATCAGATGTCCACCGTGGGGGGGGATACCATCTACAGGGTGAGTCAAGGCTATCTCTCCGAGTGTTTCGCACAACTCTTTTATCCTATCCTACGGGGGCCTTCCCTTTTCAGCGTGAATCTATTTGCGCTATTGATGGTGGGTCTCGCAAATGCAAAATGGGTTCCCGCTGTTGATCCGGTTTTTAACACAGGAGTAGGGATTGTGGCAGATGGCTTTGCTCTCCGCCACAATAAATTGAGTGTCGCTCGCTACTGAACGCCAAAAGATTCAGGGCTGGGGATAGCACCGTACTGGAGGCTTTATCAATGCTAGGGAGAATGTAAAAAATGCCTGTTTACCTATATTGGGGGGAAGATGACTTTGCCTTGGGGCAGGCGGTGCAAACCCTTAAAGCTCAGACTCTGGATCCCAATTGGAGTAGTTTCAATTTTGATCGGATTTTGCCGGAGCAGCCCAATGGCGCAATCGAGGGTTTAAACCAGGCTATGACGCAGCCTTTTGGCTTGGGGCAGCGCTTGGTCTGGATTGTGGACTCTCCGGTTTTACAAAGTTGCCCGGAAGAGGTTTTAGCCGAGATGGAGCGTACCCTGCCCCAAATTCCCGAAACTACGGTGCTCCTCTGGACAAGCGTCAGTAAGCCCAATGGACGCTTAAAGTTAACTAAGTTGCTCCAAAAATATGCGGAAATTCAAGAATTTAGCGTCATCCCCCCCTGGAAAACAGAGCAAATTGAAACGCAAGTTCGCCACATTGCTCAAACGGTGGGGGTGCGTCTCTCCCGTCCAGCCGGAAATTTTTTAGTGGAGGCGATCGGCAATAATACGCGACAGTTATACGGTGAACTGGAAAAGCTGAAGTTATATGCAGAGCAGACGACCGAACCGCTGGATTTAGCGATTGTGGAACGATTGGTAACTACCAGTACACAAAATAGTTTGCAGTTAGCGGGCTCGATCCGCATTGGGGATACCCCCAAGGCCTTGGAGTTATTGCAGGATTTAATCAATCGCAATGAGGCTCCCCTGAAAATATTGGCGACGTTAGTGGGTCAATTTCGCACCTGGTTGTGGGTGAAGGTGATGCTGGACTCTGGGGAACGCGATGACAAAACGATCGCTGCCCAGGCGGAAATTAGTAACCCGAAGCGAGTCTATTTTTTACAACAGGAAATCCGCAATCTTTCCCTCAAACAGCTTTTACAAACCTTACCCCTATTGTTGGACACTGAGACCAAATTAAAACGGGGACAGGATGCCTTGTCCACTTTGCAAACGAGTATTATTCAACTCTGTGAAATTTGCCGAAGTTAAGGCATCTCGATTGGCTTGTGCAGCGATCCGGGTGTGTCTCGCCTAAAGCGTGGATTGGATCGGCGTGGCAGGGGGAGGAGGATTTAAGTGGGGCAGAGAATGGGCCGCTCCTGGGGTTTGCAGGAAGGTGGTGAGGCGAAGATTTTCGGCCTGTTCTTCATTCAAGCGATCGTTGAGTTCTCGAATCCGACGGGAGAGGAGCCGAATAATGTTTACCGCAATTCCCGGGGTTTCATCGATCGCTTCGTAGAGTTGTTGCTGGGTCAACATGAGGCAATCACAAGCGTCTAAGGTGGTGACAGAGGCGGATCGGGGCTCGGAATCAAACAACGCCATTTCACCAAAGGCATCCCCTACTGTCAGCCGTTGAATTTCCTTACGCTCCATGTGTACCCGCACATTGCCATGAACCACAATGTACAGCGATCGTCCCTCCTCTCCCTTCTGGAAGATCGTATGGCGAGGGGGGAATGAGAGTTCTTCCATAATGGAGGCAAGACGCACTAAAAAATCATCTCGCAATTCCTTGAAAATGGGCACTCCGCGAACAAAAAGTAGACGCTCGACGCTGGTGAGCATGGCGGTAACTCTGAATCGATCGCCAATAGTCTACTCAACTATTGACCAAAACGGCTAGAACAGCGCCAGAGATTTGCCGCAGCATCCTCAGAAAAACTCACAAGCATGGACTTATGTCAACAAATGCTAAGTTTTGTTGCAGGTTTTGTAAGTTTACGTTAAGCTCAGGGACATGAGGGTTTCCTCAGACGTTTGGCTTTTTTAAGGTTATCCAACTTGACTACGGAGGTCTTCCCATGGAGAAAGATACGAAATTCGGATTTACCGCGATCGCAGAAACCTGGAATGGTCGCTTAGCCATGCTGGGTTTTGTGATTGGTCTCGCTACGGAATTGTTAACAGGTCAAGGCATTCTTTCTCAAATTGGCCTGATGTAAGACTTTGAATTGATTTACCGAGTCTCTGAAAGGGCGCAGTAGCGCCCTTTTTTTGGGCCATGCTCAAGGAGTTGCACCGATTTCGCCCGAATCTTGAACCGGGCTCACTTCTGCCCGAAAGAGCAAATGACCTTGGTGGCGATAGCCTGGACGTTGGATTTCCACAAGAATACCCGGTGTTATTTCACCACCCGAGGACAGTAGACGATGTTCCTGAGGGGTATAGGGCAAACGATCGCCAATGGCTCCGATGGGGTCTACTTCCCACGCTTGCAGGAGCAGATCTAGGGGCCGCAGCAGGGGAAGAATTTTAGCTGCCAAGAGATCCGGTTTGTTGCTCTGAACGGCATGAACAACCTTGGGCCAATTGAGCAACCAGGATTCTAACTGCTGGAGGACTTCCCGCTGAAATTGAGACCGGAGATTTGCCGCTTGTTGTTGCAGTTGATTTTCTAGGTGTTGATAATCCAGAGCTATTTTTTGGCGATCGTCCCCAAGAGCGTTAGTCTCCGAGGGAGGGGGAACGACCTCGAAGGGAGTCCAAGAGAGTAATTCCGCCAGGGAAAGATTGAGTACAGTTGCGAGATTGACGGCACCCGCAAAGGAAAGACTCTCCCATTCTCCCCGACGAATTTTATTAATTTGATAGCGGGACAACCCCGATCGCTGGGCGAGTTGACGAAAACTGGTCAGATTAGCCACCTGCATCTGGGCCCTCAACTTCGGGTCTAGGGGATAGGTCGGTGGGGTGTCCTGGGGTGGTCTGGTCATGGGAGTCTGGTCATGGGATGTGACGGTATCTATCCACTCGGATCGGCAGAAAGTTACCGCGTTAGAATCCGATCGCGGTGTAGGTAATGGTGAGCAGAAAAAATCTGAAAAAAGGCAAGGGTTACTACGCCTAAAGTCCCTAGAGCCACGGCAGCCGCAATCATAAACATAATCACAATTTGATAGCGCACGGCTTGTATCGGGGAAGCACCCGCTAAAATTTGTCCCGTCATCATACCCGGCAAACTGACTAAGCCAGTGACAAGCATGGAGTTGATAATGGGGGTCATACCGGTGCGCATGGCATCTTGAAAAGCACTTTGGGCCGCTTCCCAACGGGTTGCCCCTAAAATTAATAGGAGTTCGATTTGTTCTTGGTCACTAATGACGGTTTCCATAAACCGATCGACCCCGAGATAAATGCCATTTAAGGCATTACCGAGCACCATCCCTAATAAAGGAATGAGATACTGCGGATTATACCAAGGACTGACCTGCAAAATTTCTGAAACCGCTAAGCCCGTAACGATCGTCGCGGAGGCTAGAATGGAAATAAAGCTGTTCCAATACAAGCCACTAAAATAGCGTTTGGTGCGATCCACCGCAGAAAATCCAGCAATACCCGTCATAATCAAGCCCATCATTAAAATCAGAATGGGATTATCTTGATTAAAGAGCCACTGCAAAATATAACCAATTAAAAAAAGTTGAATCACCATCCGTAAACTCGCCACCACGAGGGATCGGGTGAGCTGAAGTTTCAAGACGATCGATAACCCAATATTGACAATAATTAAGCTTGTCGCTAGGAGTAATTGAAAGGGTTCGATGTTCATAAAGATATGATGAACGATTACAGGGTACCTCGAAAAATTGGCTATCAACTTAAGGCGGCAGAGTGCGGCGCGGAGCGCCGCACTCTGCCGCCTTAA
>JBEAPM010000444.1:0-4409 GCA_041164445.1 Cyanobacteriota bacterium | reverse complement strand
AACTGGCGCTGGCGTTATCCATTCTCTCACCAACTTTCCCCAGAGTTAAGTCAACGGCTGTTGAAGCTCACCCAAATTTATCGGCGTGGATAAGTTGGAGTGTCAATTTAAGTTTAATTTTCTCAGGGTCAACAAGATCAGTCTCTAACCTATACCCTTCCCCCCAGCGATCGCTGGGGGGAAGGGTATAGGGCAGCTTAATCGCTTTAGTTTCATTGAAGCGATCGATCAGTCCGGGTAGATTGTTGGGCGATCGTTTGGGTTAAGTAATTGCCAACGCGATCGGGCACAAAACACCATTGGAGCAGACGTAACCGGTATTTGTAGCGCCAATTCAACCGTTATACTATACACTTAGGACACACAAATTTGGTAAACGATCAGAAATACATTGAAACCTTCCTTGAGCCTATTGAAAAATCGAGGCTTTATAAGCCAAAATTTGGGAATGCGGCGCAAGTTGAAGGCTATACTCTTGCCCAGTTCCATGAGCTTTATGGTTCTGATCCATTTTATGCTTGGATTGGACTAAACTCTGATCTTATGTATGCCGCACATAAGGCAGCCGGTGGAATGACATCTGTTTATCGACAAATTGGTATTGGTTGTGAACGCCTGTTTAGAGAAATCATAATTGATAGAACTGAATATAGAGATCGGCAACTTGCAACATGGTCATATTCAGCAAAAACAAAAGCAGGAAAAAGCAAAACTCTTTCGCTTGATGGTCGCTTAGAATGCTCTGAAATTAAAAATACTAAAGTTAAACAGGCAGTTGAAACTTGGATTACATCATATTGTGAAAACCTGAATGAAGTAAGCCCTCCTAAAAATGGTGTTGTATTTGAAGTTCGTCAAGGTTACAAAAGTAAAGATAGTAAAAGACAAAATGCAGATATTGATAACGCTACTGTTGCTTGGGCAAATGGCTATATGCCTGTCTTCGCAATCTTTTCTTCTCAAATCGATCTCGATATTGTCATAAGATACCAAAATAATAGATGTGGAATATTAACAGGTATAAACAATACTGATGACAACATATCTCTATTCGCATTTTGCAAAAATGTTCTTGGCTATGATTTAGCTGGGTTCTTTGAAAGAAATAGTGGAGAATTAAAAGAATGTGTTGAGTCAGTAATTTCATCTTTGTTGAGTGCTGAGTAATGACTATCAAGGTATCTCAGCGTTCAGACTATACATTTAAATATAATCGAAAATTAGGTCGTCATGGCTGGTTAAGATTAACTCCTGCTTACTCTGTTAAATTAGTTGAGGAGTTGCTAGAAAATGATCTTAATTCAAAAACTATACTAGACCCATTTTCGGGAACTGCCACAACTGGTTTAGCATCTGCAGAAAGAGGTAAAGAATCTTATCTCTATGAAATAAACCCTTTTCTTATTTGGTTTGGAAATGCAAAGTGCAGAAAATATTCAACATCAGAAATAGATCAAGCTTCGTTGCTTGCTGACTTGGCAGTTAAAAAATTAACCCCTCTCAATATTTCAGATTATTGGGTGCCAAATATACATAATATAGAGCGTTGGTGGTGTGCCTCTACATTAAAAATACTTTCAACATTAAGACAAGAATTAACAGTGTTATGTGGAGAACCGGGGTCCAGTCCATCTGCGAATCTTATATGGATTGCTTTTTGTCGTTTAGTAATTGAAACTTCGTCGGCAGCATTTAATCATGTTTCAATGTCATTTCAAAATCAAGTCACTACATTTAATATTGAGGAAATATCTGCTTTATTTATTGATATATTAGATGCAATTTTTAACTCTGCATTGAATAACCCATCTGGTAGTGCAGAAGTATTACGCTTTGACTCTCGTAATGCTGAAAATTCACAGAGATTATATGATCGTGTTATAACCTCTCCGCCATATCCAAATCGTATTAGCTATATAAGAGAGCTTCGCCCATACATGTATTGGACGAAATTTTTAACTGAAGCAAGGGAAGCAGGAGATTTAGATTGGGAAGCAATAGGAGGAACATGGGGAGTTGCCACAAGCCGTCTTGCAGACTGGAAACCAATCGTATCTGATCTTCCTTCGTCACTGCTGGAAACCACTTTAGCAATTCAGGAGTCTAATGGAAAAAATGCTTTTTTAATGGCGCAGTATGTTTTTAAATATTTCCATGATATGTATCTACATTTTAAGAATCTAAAAGAGCGTTTAAATGCAGATGCAACAATAAATTATATCATTGGAAATTCAACTTTTTTTAATGTTCCAGTTCATAGTGAAAAGCTCTATTCAGATATTTTATGTAGCTTAGGCTATCGAGATATAGGCTATCGCATTGTTAGAAAAAGAAATAGCAAGAAAGAGCTTTATGAGTTCGATGTTTATGCTGTAGCTCCAGTACAAGTATCGTAATGTTATAACTTGTCGCTCAACCCGACGCTGCGCCGTCGGGCTTTTTTGGTTTTGTTTTGAGCTTTGTGGCGGCGCTGCGCCGCTGAACTCGATCGTTATCTCGCTTTAGTCCTGGGTTGGGGCAGCACCTTGAGTACCTGATCCAAAGTGAAGAATCTCTACGATCGCCCTTGGCGTGTCCGCCATTGCACATGATTGGAAAGTAAACGAAATGTACTTGCCAAGCGAGATAACAAATCAATGGAGCCGACCGCCGAAAGATTATCTGTGGGCATCAAAAGTGATCTGCGGCGGTTTAGCTCGGGCGTTAGGCGCTATGCTACTACGCTCTTCTGCCTTTCACCCAAATCCCCTACAATTGCATTAATAGAAAGATTTGGGGAAGTAACGACACAGCGTATGAATAAACCCCGTTTTAACGTTTGGCAGCTCTGGAATATGAGCTTCGGCTTTCTGGGGATTCAGTTTGGCTGGGGGCTACAGATGGCCAACACCAGCGCCATCTTTGAGTATTTAGGGGCCAATGCCGATCAAATTCCGATCCTGTGGCTAGCGGCTCCGGTTACCGGGTTAGTGGTGCAACCGATCGTCGGCAATCTGAGTGATAACACCTGGACTTGGCTGGGTCGTCGTCGTCCTTATTTTCTCGTGGGGGCCATTCTTAGTTCCCTGGCTTTGATCTGGATGCCCAATGTCTCTAGTCTTTGGATGGCTGCCGGGGCATTGTGGGTGATGGATACCTCTGTGAACATTAGCATGGAGCCGTTTCGGGCTTTTGTGGGGGACTTGCTACCGGAAGATCAGCGCACCCAGGGCTTTGCCATGCAAAGTTTATTAATTGGGCTAGGCTCCGTGAGTGCTTCCGCCCTGCCCTGGCTGTTGTCCCATGTCTTTGGTCTTGAGAATGGCAGCGGTACAGGAATTCCCCTCACCGTCAAATTAGCGTTTTATATTGGGGCAGCCATTTTCTTCAGCACCGTATTATGGACGATCGTTTCCACCCCTGAATATCCCCCTGAAGACTTCGCCGCGTTTCGTGAACAACAACAGGAGCGGCTAGGGGTTCAACAAACGATCGCCGAAATTATCACCGCCTTTCGAGAAATGCCGGGGGTGATGCGGCAACTGGCGGTGGTGCAATGTCTCAGTTGGGCCGGGATGTTTTGCTTTTTTCTCTACTTTCCCCCAGCGATCGCTCGTAATATTTTTGGAGCCACGGATCAAACCTCCGCTCTTTACACCCAAGGCATTGAATGGGCAGGGTTATGTATTGCGGGGTATAACGCCGTTTGCTTTGTCGTCTCTTTTCTCTTGCCCCGTTTGGTGGAAATGAGTAGCCGTAAAACCGCCCATGCCTTCTGTTTATTAGCAGGTGCCCTGGGATTAGTTTCTCTCTACCTCATTCACGACCCCGCTTGGATCCTCCTTTCTATGGTAGGGGTAGGCATTGCCTGGGCGAGTTTACTGTCCTTACCCTATGCCATGTTAATTGGGGTTTTACCCGATCAAAAGATTGGCATTTATATGGGGATTTTCAACTTCTTTATTGTGTTACCCGAAGTCTTTGTTTCCCTCGGCTTAGGTTGGGTAGTAGAGCATGCTCTCGGGGGCGATCGTCTCCTCGCCGTGGTTATGGGAGGGTGCTTTTTATTCCTGGCAGCGATCGTCAGCCAACGCATTCAAGAACCGGAAGCCCGCGAAACCCGTGGTGAATCTCTAGTAGTTCCACTTTCCTAAAGGGCTTCGTCCAGAATCGACCACCCCACCCTACGGGCACCCCTCCATCGGAGGGGAATTTGTTCCCCTTCTGTGAAGGGGGTGGCAGGCGCAGCCTGACGGGGTAGTGATTCCTTCGTCCAGAATCGACCACCCCACCCTACGGGCACCCCTCCAGCCTACATTTCGCAGGTTCATGAGAGACAATAATATTTCTGGCAATGTGAACCCAGTAATTTCAAAACCTGTAGATGAAAATCGGTAAGATTGGAAACGAGTTTACGCCCCTCAAGCCAT
>JBEAPM010000443.1:0-7821 GCA_041164445.1 Cyanobacteriota bacterium | reverse complement strand
AAGCTTGCCTCTATGGCTTTTCCAGCCCCTTCCACCACATTACCAACGGTCTGACCAACGGTTTGGGTCGCTTTTGTTGCCCTTTGCCCCGCACTACTGGTTATGGATCCGATCGCTTTTGTGGTTCCCTCGATTGCACCTTTGGAACTATCTTTTAAGGCTTGTGTTTTTGTACCCAGGACAGACCAGAGAGACTGAGGCTGCTCCGTCGAGGGTTCTGCTAATGCTGAAACTTCGGCACTTAATTCCTGTTCTGGATCCAGGCTTTTGCTATCGGTCGAGAGGCGATCGGATTCCGGCTGGTGGTCAGACATATTTCGGAAACTCATGAGTTAATGGGATCCATTATCCCTCAATTTGTCAAGAGTTTTGAGGATGGTAAACAGGTCTTGAAGTGTTATCTTAGAGGAAGTACTCAAGTCAACTGATGGGCACTGGACTGTGAACAGGTGATAAGTCGCTGGAAGCATACTCAGCAAAGTGTATCAGGGTGTTCACAGAAAATAGTCTGGAACGTTTACAGGATTGCCTCTCAAACCTCCATCATCCGTTAGAAGACCAGTGCCGGGTTTAGATTTGTGGACTTTGGATCCATTGACCTGTCCCCTGGAAAAGTGCATTTTTCATTGATTAGACAAAATGAACAGTGATCAAGCTTTACGGATTCTCCATCTTCAGCATAATGCTTCTTTAGATGACATTAAGAAGTCCTACCGTAACATGGCTAAAAAATGTCATCCTGATAAGTTTTCTGACCCGACGCAAAAAAGCGAAGCAGAAACTCGAATTAAAGAGATTAATGAAGCTTATAATTTATTAAAGTATGCTTGGGAACGAAAATCAGATTATTGTGAGCCAGTTGCTGATATTTCTAACGTGGAATCCATTCGTTTTACTTCGACCGCAAGGGGCTGTGAATTCTTTTATGAACGTGCCCAACAACGAGGGAATAGTGGTCAGGACTTAGAAGCTCTTCAAGATTGTACTCAAGCCATTCGCCTTAATCCAGATTATTTAGAGGCATATCAATTAAGACGTTTTATCTGCCTAAAGTTAGGTTATGAAAATCGGGCAAAGTCCGATGATAAGAATATTGAGAGAATTGAAAGATTGCAGCAAAAATATCGTCAATCAACATATGATAATGATACAGGTGAAAATAATGTGAGTGATTCTCCAAAAACCTCACGACCTCATCATCAACCTCCAGTTAAATCCAGTCAAAATTATCCTAAAGTAGAAACCTTTGACTATTCTGTAGATGACTATTCTACTGATTCTAGCGATATATCTGATCCTAAGATTTTTTATAAACGGGCTCAACGTAAACTCAAACTAGGTAGAGAGAAAGAAGCAATTGAAGATTGTCATAAAGCTATTCATTTAAATGCAGATTATGTAGAGGCCTATAGATTACGTCGCATGATTTATCTAAGGCTAGGCCAACAAGTAGAAGCTGCTATAGATATGCAGGAAATACACAGGTTGGAAGAAGCTAAGCCATTTCAGCCTAAAAAATCAGAAGTGTCACAGGTTGATTCAGTTCAATCGGAAGTAAAGTCATCCAAAGATCCTGATGTTTTTTACGCACAGGCAATCCAAAACTTTGAACAGGGGCAATATCCAGATGCTATTAAAAATTGTAATCGAGCTATTCGTCTTAATCCAGATTATTTAGAGGTCTATAAGCTTCGTCGAAAAATTTGTATTATCTTAGGACATAAGGATAGGGCTGCTTTTGATACAAAGCAGATTAATAGGATAGAATCTAACCTTGCTCAAGCCACTAATCTAAATCAGGAAAACTGATGACGATACCTCCCACACAAGAATAGGGCGTGTGGCGATCGGCTATGTCGCTCGCCACAATTGATCACAGTGCCCTAGAGTAAAAACCTCTGCGGTTCAGCGATCGTTTCTGCCAAGGCCCGCAGCCGTTGACGCAGGGTGTTTAAGCCTAACTGCTGTTGTGCAGAGACAAACACCGCTTGAGGGAATTTTTCTTGGGCCAGGGCCAGGGCTTCGCTACTAACCTGATCCACTTTATTGAACACCAGCAAACTGGGCCCCGGGGCTAGGGGCAACTCCGCCAAAATTTTAGCCACGGACTGGGTTTGGTTCATCCATGCTGGATGGGACAGATCCACTAAATGCAGAAGGGCATCGGCTTCTGTGACTTCTTCCAAGGTGGCCCGAAACGAGTCCACCAAGGGGGGCGGCAGTTCATGGATAAAACCGACTGTATCGGTTAGCAGTAGGGTCAGGGGATCTTCCGCTCCACTACTGGCGGGAATCACGAAGCGTCGGGTGGTGGGATCTAAGGTGGCAAACAGTTGATCGGCGGTGTACACCTCTGCCGTAGTCAGGGTATTGAGCAAGGTTGATTTCCCGGCATTGGTATATCCCACGATCGCAATGGAGAGGACTTGTTGATTTTGGCGATGTTGGCGTAGGCGCGATCGATGGGCCTGCAGTTGGTTTACCTCCCGCTGCAGCTTGGCAATTCGGTTTTGAATGGCCCGTCGTTCCGTTTCCAGCTTGGTTTCCCCTGGCCCCCGGGTGCCAATGCCTCCCCCTAAACGGGACATGGCTTGCCCCCGCCCCGTTAGACGCGGCAGACAATATTCCAGTTGCGCCAGTTCCACCTGCAACTTCCCTGAACTGGATTGGGCTCGCTGGGCAAAAATATCGAGAATCACCTCAGTACGATCGACCACCCGAACCCCTAAAATGCGCTCCAAATTGCGACCCTGGGCCGGGGATAAATCCCGATCGAAAACAATGAGGTTCGCCCCTAGGGTTTGGGCCACCAGAGCTACTTCCTCCACTTTTCCCTCACCAATCACCGTTTGGGGGTGGGGATGGGGACGGCGCTGGCGCACCACGTCTAAAACCTTGCCCCCCGCCGATTCCACTAAGCGTTGCAATTCCCCTAGGTTTTCTTCAAAGCGAGGCCCCGCCATCACCTGAGTTTGTAGCCCAACAATTAAAACTTGATCTTGATTAGAATCTACCTGCCGCGCCCGAACCTGCCGCTGAAACTCCTCCTCTAGTCCTTGCACAAAGTCGAGGAAATCCTGCTCCACCAACTGATCTAAATTCGTGGACTCAGACAAATGCCAGGGATTTTGAGGATCCGGCATGAGGTGAGCCAGATAGGTGCTTTGCACATAACCCGTGGAGCCACCTCCCCGTTTCTGAAACCCTTGGCTAGAGACCTCTAACACCACCAAGGCATCTAAGCGCTGAATGACCATGGCGGTCAAAGACCCTTTACTGGGGGAACGATCCTGTAATTCCGTCGTGAGGCAACGAATGCCACACAGCCGCTCTGCCCCATACCGAGGCAGTTCTAACGGAGGAATTTGGGTTTGGCGGGGGGTGCCCACTCCCACGCGGATCACTTGACCGCGACGGTTGATATAAGCGGAAAGGGGCTGTCCAATTTCTGCACTGACGCTGCCCAAGCGCTGCGCAAATTCTGGCGTGGTGAAGCGATCGCCAGGGAGACGTTGGTGGTATAAACGTTCAATTTGTTTGCGTTGACTAGGTTTGAGACCTTGTAGGTTGCCGTAAATGGTTTCCGTAATAGTGAATTCCTCCCGAAAAGCTTAGCTCTGCATTTTAGATCAAAACTCACAACTTTGCTGCTGGGCTGAGAATCTGGGAATCTGGAAGGATGATCCGAACTCTAGAATTTAGAGCCATGCGGAACATCCTCCTGGACGGCGCAATCTGAGAAGCAGACGGTTCTCTACTCCTATCTGCTATGGTCACCTCCGATCTGCGCTTGCTATTGTTGATTCCCCTGTGCTCATTTCTGATCATGCCCCCAACCTTGGCCCAAGGTTATATCTGGGGAACAGCCGGACGAGACGGTTTACCGGGCCGCCCGGGACAGCGGGGAACTTCTGGGCAAGATGGGGTGATCCGTGAGTCGGCGCTGCCCCAGGTGCTAGATCGGTCTGGGCAGGCTGGCGAAGATGGTGAGGACGGCAGACCGGGAGAACACGCTTCCTTCTGTGACCAACCCCGAGGGGTGACCCAAAATTTAGTCGGGGCTCCGGGGGGGAACGGTGGAGCCGGGGGAACGGGGGGCAATGGCGGCCATGGGGGCAATGTGCAAATCTATGTGTCGGATCTGGCGGTGCTGCAAAACCTGACCCTTAACTTACAAGGGGGATCCGGTGGCCGGGGCGGACGAGGTGCACTTGGAGGCTTGGGATGCCCTACGAGTCAGAGTACTTGGATGGTCTATCACTGCCGTTGGACTCTGTACAAGCGCCCCATTACCCTGCCGGAGTCTGCTTGGGTGGAAGATAAACGGCAATTGCAACGGTGTACTGGGGATGCTGGACTGGATCGATACTCTTATCGCCCCGATCCCGTTATTGCCAGGGCTCAGGACAATGTTGAATATACCTGGCAATATAATGGCGTGGCTCGTCGTTCTCAATTTTTCGCTCGATCGGGAGCAAATGGTGCCCCAGGGGATCCCGGCAGGGATGGTCAACCCGGTAGGACAGGCCAGGTCTCGATTATCCTAGGCGATCGTATTCCCTCGGAAAAGTTGCAGGATGAGCAGCGCTTTTCTCAACAGAATCAGCAACCGATTTCTTTGACCCGGAACTTTTGGGATCCTCAGGTTGGACTCTTGGGGCGATTAGGCAGTGGTTCTCGGGTGTCTGATCAGTATCTTCAACTCAGGACAGTGCAAGCGATCGTAGTCCCGGAATGGCGGACTAACCAAGACTTTTCGAGTTTGGGGGATCCTGCTTTTCGGGTTGAACTGGATGAGCAAGGTGAATTGCAGGTTGAGGTGCCAGGCACTTTAGACTATCAACTCGAATCTCAAGGGCAAACTACGCGGCTGGTAGTCTCGGGTGGGATTCATCCCGATCGCTTAGGGGGCTTTCGGTTTGCTGGATTCGATCGCTTCCGGGATGCCCGCAATTTCGCTTTAATTGACGAGACCCACCTCTTAGCGGATCTCCAAGCCTGTACCATTACGATCGAGGTTTCCGATGGAAAGAGCACGGAACAGTTTCGCTATCGCCTCACTGCTCAGGAACCTGCCCCCAGTGGCATTGTTCGCACGGCTAACCTCTATAAAGTTCAGTTACCGGAAAGCCCTCTCTTCACCGCCGGAACCAAACTGACCTACCGGATTCAAATTGAGCAGATCACTCGATCGGGACAGGCTTATCCGTCGGGTATGACCCTGGAGCAGGTGGTGGATCGAATCACGCCCAATCCCTCTCTGGAGTACTTTTAGTGGATTTTGAACAAATGACTTAGCTCCGACCCGCAATGGAGAGGGGTCTGCTGCATCTTCAGCCGTTGCCAAGGCATTGGCAAGTCATGGAAACGATCGCTTGCCAATGCCTCAACCCTCTTCATTAAGCCCTCAGGGGCGGGGTTTGCTGATGCCAATTCGTACTCTGCTCGTAGGCATAGGCAACCTGCAGAATCTGATCTTCCCGGAGAGGTTGACCAATCAGTTGCATTCCCACGGGTAACCCTTCCTCAGAAAAACCACAGGGCACACTAATACCAGGAAGTCCAGCCAAATTGAGGGGAACCGTCATCAAGTCTCCCAGGTACATACTGAGGGGATCATCCAGCTTATCCCCCGCTTTGAAGGCAGTGGTGGGTACCGTAGGACACATCAACACATCTACCTGCTGCAACGCCGCCTCAAAGTCTTGCTTAATCAGGGTTCGTACCTTCTGGGCTTTGAGGTAGTAGGCATCGTAGTAACCGGCGGAGAGGGTATAGGTGCCAATCATAATCCGACGTTTCACTTCATCCCCAAACCCTTTGGCCCGAGTGCCGGTGTACATGGAAAGAATATTGTCTGCATCGGGTTCCCGGAAGCCATATTTCACGCCATCGTACCGGGCTAAGTTCGCGGAGGCTTCCGACGGTGCAATGATGTAGTAGGCCGGTAGGGCATAGGGAAAACGTGGACAGGAGACGGACTGAACGATCGCCCCTAGGGATTCAAGCTGGGCAGCCGCTGCTTCTAGGGCAGCCGCAACAGCAGGGGCTAAGCCTTCTCCGAGGGTTTCTTGAATTAAGCCGATTTTCACCCCTTTCAGATCTAGCTTCAATGACTGGGTATAGTCGGGAATGGGGACAGAAAGGCTAGTGGAATCCTTGGGATCGTGACCGGCTAAGGCCTGTAAAACGATCGCTGCGTCTTCTACCGTGGGAGCGATCGTACCAATTTGATCCAAAGATGAAGCATAAGCCACTAAGCCATAGCGAGACACCAGACCATAGGTAGGTTTAATGCCCACTACACCGCAGAAGGAAGCCGGTTGGCGAATGGAGCCCCCCGTATCCGAACCAATGGCAAAGGTACATTCCCCCGCGGCCACCGCCGCCGCCGAGCCTCCAGAAGACCCCCCCGGCACATAGTCCAGCTTCCAGGGGTTAGCAGTGGGATAAAAGCCTGAGTTCTCCGTGGAACTGCCCATGCCAAACTCATCGAGGTTGGTTTTACCCACGAGGATCGACCCGGCTGCCGCTAGTCGAGAAACGATCGTGGCATCATAGGGGGGGATAAAGCCCTCTAAAATCCGCGAGCCACAGGTTGTCGCAATGCCTTGGGTGCAAATATTGTCTTTAATTCCCACGGGAATACCCGCCAGTGGGCCAATAGTTTCTCCCGCTGCAATTTGGGCATCCACCTGTGCCGCTTGGGCCAAAGCGCGATCGGCGGTCACCGCCAGGAAGCTATGCAACTGAGGTTCTAAAGCAGCAATGCGATCCAGGGTTTCCTGAATTAACTCCGTTGCCGATCGCGTTTTGGAAACCAATTGTTCGTGGAGGGTGCGGATGGATGCCATGATGCGGGACTTCTCTATCAAATAAACTCAAGGATTAGAATACCGTTCTGTGGTGAAAGTGGGAACGTCACCCCATGGCCACCCCGTAAAATAAAACCAAACGATCGATCAACGATCGCCGCTGGAACGAATAGCACAACGATCGATATTCTCCCTATTGAAGATGCCCAAGTAGAAAACAGCGAAACCGTTATTTTGACCCTAATTGATGGCACAGACTATGATCTCGGTACAACAATAGAAGGAACCGTAACGATCGCTAATAATGATACTGCACAAAGCTGGAACTTAGATATAGACGGTGACGGAACGATCGGTGCCCTTCATCTCCAAGAATTGCGCGTCCTCGCCTTTTCCATGTCAAATTTAGTTGAGTGATTAGGTCTGGAGGCAGAGAGAGCCAGCCGTTAAAGCCTGTATCTACAATCGCATCTTGTGTATCAATTTTGCCATCGGAGCCACAAACTAAAAGTGGAATAATCGGTTCAAAGTCCGCGTTGACGATTCCGGTAATCATGCGGTTTTCTTCGTGCGTCCGCCAAATCGACGTACATGGCGCGATCCAATGCGAACCATCCAAATTTGAGCATCTGGGTGGCGAGCTTCGAGGCGAGCGCAGGCGACAATTTCACTCTTATCAACTTCAAAATTTCCACTTTCAAGATCGATCGCCACGATTTTGCCATCATTCCCAGTCTCAACTTGAGATTTTATCTGAGTTTCATAGAGATAATCGCCCCGTTGGGCAAACTCTTCTTTGCTATAGCGAGGTTGACGGACTACCATATTACCAATTTCTCCTCGATCGCTTTTCTGCTGTAATTATAGCCTTCAAAAACGATCGCACTACGGGGAGAGGAATCGCCCGTCATCCAACCCTAAAATACGATCGCTCCTAAACTATAATAAGCCTGAGCTTCTTGGGTTTCGTACCTCAACCCAACCTACGGCGAGGACGATCGCACTA
>JBEAPM010000442.1:0-6310 GCA_041164445.1 Cyanobacteriota bacterium | reverse complement strand
CCAGTGTGCAACACCCCAAGCGGGATCAAAAGATTCCCATCTTGAACTATCAAGGTCAAACCTTCCGATTGCTCAGCATGTTTAGTGCGTCTCAAGCGGATGAGGCACGCTCAACGTGGCGGGATTTGACGGACAATCAAGGTAAAGCCTGTGTGTTGCTAGAAGAACCCGAACGCTATAGCATTTGGGGACGGGTGGTTCTGGATAACTTATCAGAGGAAGAGGGGGGCAGTACGACAAATCCCGCTCCTTTTGTGCAAGCGGCCTTGCTGTTGCTGCAAACGGTGTACTTTGATATTGAAGATTTATTAGGAAACCGCCAGCTAGGGGCTTTTGAGCGGGATATCATTGATGTCTTTAAGCAGTGGCATTTTCCCCAGGCGGATTCCAAGGAAGCGGTCACTCAATTACTCACCGCCGATCCCTTAGCGCTCGCCCAGGTTCCCCCTTGGCAAGAGCATCACCTCAATACCCTACTCCAAGAGTTGCATCGCTTAGGACGGGCTTATTTTGGCAATACAAGCTTTGTCAGTCGGGCGGTAGATACACTCCAGGATTTGCCCAGTAGCGATCGCTCTGAGTTTATGGCATGGCTTAATAAATCTCCTTTGGGTCGCCTCTGGGGTTAAGGGCATAGCTTGCTGATTGGAATCAGATTTGTTCGGTATTTTTCCTATTGTTATTTTGTATTTTGTTATGAGCCAATCTTCTCGATCTCCCAAGCCTCAGGGGGCAATTCCCGTACAAACGATCGTTATTTCTGCGATTACCTGGGGAGTGCTCGCCCTTTTCTTTTATCTCCTCTTTGGCATTAAAGTCACCCTGGGAGAAGAGGCCGATACGTGGTATGCCATTGGCACTTATGTTTTTGAGCAGGTCGCTTTTCTGGGAGCCGCGCTCCTCTGTCTCCGAAATTGGGAAAACCGCCAAATGGTGAGTGGTCGAACCGTGTGGTTGCTCTTGGGGTTGGGCACTTTTCTCTATTTCTTAGGTAATTTCTTTTTTGGCATCTGGGAATTAGTGTTTGGCTTGGATCCGGATATTTCCCTTGGGGATTTATTCTTTTTGCCCTGTTACATTTGTCTAGGTTGGGGGATGATTCTAGCCATTTTACCCCGGCGCTTAAATATGGGCATGTTTCAGTGGTTGCTAGTGGTCACGGTGGCGATTTTAGGGACTTTAGGCACCTATTTGCTCATCACTCTTGCGAATGCTCAGTCTGAAACGGCCTTGGCCACAACGGTGGCCGGGGCGATCGAAACGAATAATGCCCCTGGTTGGGCGGAGCAACTGGATACGATGCTGAGTCCCTTGGCGGAGGTGGTGGGCAAGTTATATATCATGGCAGATGTGGCCCTGTTGGTTATTGCCTTCACCCTACTTTTAGCCTTTTGGGGTGGGCGTTTTGCCCAGTCCTGGCGGATGATTGCGGCGGCGAGTTTGTCCCTCTATGTTTCAGATATTTGGTTTTATTACTCCACGACCACGAACCCTGATTACATCAGCGGACAAATTTTAGAAGTAGGGTGGGTATTTAGCGCTATTCTATTTGCTATCGGTGCGGCTTTGGAATACGATGTCTCAACTCGTTCTTCCCGTAGAGGAGGGAGTCGTCGCCGATCTGCTAACTAACCGAAGAGAGGGGGACTGGGTATGGCTCCAGCCAAGCTAACAGAAGCTGAAAAGGAGACTATTTTTCGGTTGTACCGAGAGACTGATGAAACAACATCAACCCTTTCTCGGCAATATGGCGTTAGTGTCAGTACCATTAGCCGCTTGTTAAAAAGTAAGCTGCCTTTAGAAGAGTACGAAGATTTGGTGCGCTTAAAGCGATCGGGGCTGAGTCGGAGTCCTGATGAGTCCTCCTTTGAGGGTTCTGAAGACGGATCTGAAGATGAAGATGGACTGGAAGAAGACAAAGTAGATGAACCGAAGAGTGCGGCGAGTCGTCCAGAGCAACCCTCAGTAGAGAGCAGCACCGATCCCGTTCCCGTGGGGAACGATCGCCGTCGTCGCCGTCGTTCTTCTGCTCAAGGGGATGAGGACATGGACCCCCCGGAGACCCCGCAACAAGCTAGCCCGCAACCAACGAACCAATTAGATCTCCTGTCCTTATCCTCAGAAGTCAAAGAGCCAGATCCCTCCTCTTTCGGTCGGCCGATTCTACGGAAAGCCGCTGAACCGGAGCCGGAATCCGAACCAGATGCGGAGCAATCCTTAGAGGATGACGAGGACGACTACGTTTATTCCTTTGGAGATGAAGAATTTGGCGATGACGATGAGGATGATTTTGATGATGACGACGCGGATGATGAAACGGTAGAACTGGCTCCAATGCTGGGCCAGGAACTTGAAATTATCCCCCTTGCCGAAGCGGATTTTCCTGGGATTTGCTACCTGGTGGTGGATCGCACCAGCGAATTGGTGACCTGTCGCCTTCAGGATTTTCGGGAATTGGGTCAGATTCCTGAAGCCGAAGCCCAGCATCGTACCTTACCCCTCTTTGATAATCACCGAGTCGCCCGCCGATTTTCCCGGAGAAATCAGCGAGTGATTAAGCTGCCGGACGGCAGAATGCTCCATAAAACGGCCCGTTGGTTAGAGGCAAAAGGCATTACCCGCCTACTCTTAGATGGCAAGGTTTATGATTTGCAAGGAGGCACCCCTTAAGACGCTAGGGTTGAATTTATTTGTGTTAAGCGATGCTCATGAATCTCCGCAAGGGGCTGTCATGAAGTAGATTAAGCAAGCATGAATAGAACAAGTCCCGCTAACGTGACCGAGGAATTCCGGCCCCAACGATGCAATATCCCTAGCAATCAACCTCCGGTTGAGACTAACGGCTTTCCACTGAAAGCGGAAAAATTGAATGGAAGAGTGCGGCGCTCCGCGCCGCATGCTTCCGCCTTAAGTTGGTAGCCAGACTAACTGGCTTCGGGTTTGCTATTGAGTGCTAGATCGAACCAGCGAATGGGTTAATCCTGATCTTGAAGTCGCCCTTGGAGAGCCCTTTTTCTCCTCATTTATTCTGCTCATCTCGTTGCAGAAACTACTCTGGCCAAGACAGCAGTCCTAGACTGCTGAAACCGTGTGGGCCCTTCGGGCACACCACACCACCCATTTAGGATTAATGTAGTTACTTGATTAAACTTATGGTTGCTTCTCCTCGAACCTCTGAACATCCCCATCGGGTGGTAATTGTGGGGGGGGGCTTCGGTGGACTGTACACAGCCCAAGCCCTCGGCAGCACCTCTGCCCACAGTCCCTTTCAAGTTACGTTGGTGGATAAACGCAATTTCCACCTGTTTCAACCCCTGCTCTATCAAGTGGCCACGGGAACCATTTCTCCAGCGGATATTGCCTCGCCCTTACGGGGCATTCTCAGCCGCGATCGCAATGTTCAGGTAATTATGGATGAAGCGATCGATGTGGATCTGGCCAATAATCGGCTCGTTTGTCGGGGTGAAGAACTGCCCTTCGATTCCTTGGTGATTGCCACGGGGGTGAGCCACTTTTATTTTGGCAATGATCACTGGCAGAACTTAGCTCCGGGTCTCAAAACCATTGAAGATGCCCTGGAAATGCGGCGACGAATTTTTAGTGCCTTTGAAGCTGCGGAAAAAGAACCGGATCCCGATCGTCGCAAAGCCTGGTTAACCTTTGTCATTGTGGGAGGTGGGCCCACGGGGGTGGAGTTAGCGGGAGCGATCGCTGAATTGGCCTATCACGTCCTCACGGAGGATTTCCGGCAGATTGATACCACCCAGTCCCAAATTATCTTGGTGGAAGGGATGGATCGGGTTTTGCCCCCCTATGCTCCCTCTCTATCCGCAAATGCTGAAGAAGCCCTGAAGGGTTTGGGGGTGACCGTACAGACCCATAGCCTCGTCATAGCGGTTTCTGAAGAAGCGGTAACGGTGAAACAGGGCGATCGTTTAGAAACCATTCCCACCCGCACCGTACTCTGGGCGGCTGGCGTTAAAGCTTCTCCCCTGGGGCAAATTCTGGCAGAGCGATCGGGAGTAGGGTTAGATCGATCGGGACGGGTGATGGTAGAACCCGATTTGAGTCTCCCGAACCATCCCCAGGTTTACGTTTTGGGGGACTTAGCCCACTTTGCCCATCAGGGAGAGCGCCCTCTACCGGGTATTGCCCCCGTGGCCATGCAGCAGGGAGCCTACCTGGCCAAAAGCCTACGGGCAAAAGTAGCGGGTAAAGCGGTTAAACCCTTTCGTTACATCGATCGGGGCAACTTAGCGGTGATTGGTCAAAATGCCGCCGTAGTCGATCTCGGGGTTCTCAAATTAACCGGATTTATCGCGTGGTTAGTGTGGGTGTTTGCCCATATCTACTACTTAATTGAATTCGATAATAAGCTGTTGGTCATGACTCAATGGGCGTGGAACTATATCACCCGGAGTCGAGGAGCCCGACTGATTACCGGCGAAGGGGATTTAATGAGTTTGCGGGTTCCGGTGGAACCCGATCAGCAAAGTGAGGACTGAAGCAGATAGCGCGATGAAGGGCAAATCTTCGTTTCCCCAATGATACTTTGTAGTCTAAGATTTCCAGTGAAACCTGATCCTCCCGACCCATCATTGCTATGGATGCTACTTCTACCTCCGAACCTCGTTTAAGCTATACCGGGCCAGAAGAAATCTTAAGAGGCACTCCGGTCACCCTCACTGGCACTTACCATGCCCCCAGTATCGATCGCTTGGTCTTAAAAGCAGAGGATAAATATCCCTTTCGGTTAGCCCTGGATCCTAATGCGGGCGCGTGGTCGGTACAACTTGATGAAGGATTTTATAGTGCCGGTTCCCGCTGGTTACGCCTGTCGGGGTACGATCGTGCTGGTGCGGTGGTGGCAGAGCAAGTGATTCCCCTCCGGGTTAGTGAAACGCCCCTCAGCCTTGGTAAAGACCTGACCCTAACGGTAATCCGGGACACGATTTTTAAGGATATGCCCTTGGATTCGGCGGATTTACCCGATGACTTTAAGACCTTTGTCTCTGCTGGAACGACGTTTCTGATCCAGCGATATGGCTATGCCGATGGGCATATTCAGGTGGAACTCAAGGAACCCTTTGGCGTGATTGGCCAGTTTGGTTACTTTTACGAGAAGCACGTTGAACTGAAAAAGGGCGAAGAAGTTCTCCATTTTGATGTGGCAAAAGTTCCCGTCAAAATTCCGGGAACCGCCAAGGTGTTGATTACTAAAGATACTTGGCTCAAGCAGGAACTGGCGGATTCCAGCACTCTAGATTCCTCTCAAAAGGAGTGGATGAATCGGGGGCAAACCCTAGCGATTCTGGGCTATGCCGCCTTCAATGGTCACTTTCAGGTCACCCTCTTGGAAGAGCGATCGGGCGTTGGCAAACAGGGCTATCTCTACTGGGAACACGTTGCGATCGAAAAGGATGGCAAGCCCGTGATTTTTGATCCCGATGCCCTGACCCTGAGAGTTAAACAAAATACCCTCTTCAAAAAGCGGGCGGTCAATAGCAATAACCTTACGGATCGAGAAAGATTTAACCTGGCCCAGGGGAGCGTCTATGGCTTACTGGGCTATAGTCCGATGGATCAGCATCTCCGGGTAGCCCTCTCGGAAAATTTGCCTGGTTTTGGCAATTCGGGCTATATCTTTCTGGATCATGTAGAAGTGAGACGGGGGACGAAAGTCGTGGATCTGGCTCCGTCCCAAGTGGAGTTGAATTTGCCCTATTTTTCCCAGCGGGATAATGCCCATCGTCCCAATGCGGCCTGTAACGTGACAGCGATCGCCATGGTGATGTACTACTATGGGGTGCGCCCCCAACGATCGGGGCAGCAACTAGAGGATGAACTCTACGAATGGTGCATCCGGCGCTATGGAGCAGGATCTCCAACGGATAATACGGTGTTGGTGCGGATGACCCAAGCCTATGGGTTTGAAGCGAGTTTTAGTACGACGCGAACCTGGGGACAAGTTCGATCGCAACTGATGCGAGGCCGTCCTGTGGTTATCGGCGGGTACTTCACCCATTCTGGACACATTATTTGTATCGCGGGTTATACCCCCACGGGTTACATCGTCAATGATCCCTATGGCAATGCCCTGACGGGATACACAAATACCAATGGACGTAAGTTATTTTATTCCAACACTTACATGAATCAAATGTGTGCGCCGGAAGGGGACGGCAATATTTGGGCTCATTTTATTGCCCCGAAGCGATCGTAGGGCAGAATTGATTCTTTTCTGAGTGAAGTACTGCGGCAGAACTGCCAGAGTGGTGATTTTTGCCATTTTCTTCTGCCTAACGATCTT
>JBEAPM010000441.1:0-2670 GCA_041164445.1 Cyanobacteriota bacterium | reverse complement strand
GTCTCATCAACGATATTGAGATCTTCCCGCATCAGGTTGGCAACTAGGGCAATCTCCAGCGCCTCTTGATCATTGAGATCTTTCTCGATCGCGGGTAGTTCGGACAGACCTAATTCCTTGCTACACCTCCAGCGCCGCTCCCCAGAAATAATTTCGAGTTTATCGTCATCCCCACGGCGCACCAGAAGTGGCTCTTGAATGCCCACACTTTGGATCGACTGCTTGAGCTTTTCCAGGCTATCCGCATCAAAGAATCGTCGGGGTTGGGTCAGACCATCGGGTAAACGCAAAGGAACAAACTGTTCAATGGGATAGTGCTGAACACCACTGGCTTCTGCTAGGGCACCATGCTTTAAATTCTCGATTTGGTCTTTGAGCGCAGCAATCTCGTCATCTCGCTCCTGAAGTTGAGATTGTAGATGCCCGGTTTGCGCCGAAGCGAACATATTGCGGACATTTTTATTTGCGGGTTTTGGCACCTTACTTGGCCTCCATAATTGCCTGGGCAATTTCCTGGAAATTTTTATTCGCCGCATGTCCGGGGCGGTGAATTCTTAAGGGTAGCCCTAGGCTGGAGGCGTTGCCGAGTTCAGCAGAATCTTTGATCAGAGAGAAGCAATGAATATCCATCGATGCCAGAATTTCCGACAGAGTGGGGGGATCCTCTTCTGTTTTGGGGCGATTCGATAACCCCAAGTTGTCCCGATGGGCCGCCCGATCGTTCAGGCGAACCCGATTAGGAACAACCCCCAAAATTTTGGGAGCAGGTTTGAGCCGCAAAGCCGTAATCATTTCAAAAATCCAGTTGAGCAACGTTCCACAGCCCAACATATCTTTGTGATCCGGTTGGATAGGGATGAGCACATAATCGCAGGCCGTCAGCACTATCTTATGGAGAATATCGATCGTCCCAGGGCAGTCGTAAATCAGAAAGTCATGGGGCAAGGGGAAATCTTCGAGACGATCGCTCAGGATTTGCGTTTTGCGATCGTCCGTTGTTAAGCGCTCAGCCGTCTGGGCCATCACCAGCCCCCCTAAACAGGCCTGGACTTTTTCAGTCCGTTCACTCCAGCAGTTAAAGAGGGGCCAACTGCCATCAAAATTTTTACTTAAAACACGATCGAGGGTTTGGTCCGGTTCCGGCTCATCTAAACCCACAAACATGGTTAAGGAAGCATTGGGATCGAATCCGAAGAGGCAGACAGACTGTCCTGCATAGGCAAGTTCGTAACCAATATTCACTGCCAGGGTCGTTTTTCCTGATCCACCGGCATTCGACATCAAGGCGATCTTGACCTGTTTTTTCATCTGAGTATTCTGGAATTCTCAACCTGAATAGTGGCATTGACTCCAGGAGGAAGTCAACTCCAATCGGGTTGGTTAGGCTCTGGCTTGATGGTTCAGTGCCTGAGCTTGGAGAGCCGCTTTCACCGCTTTAAAGCGACGATTCTGGTCTTGGCGAATATTCTCATAACGATTCCCCAACCCCGGCGCATCCCATGTATTCCGATCCGGACTCCAGTAGGACCAAGTCCGCGCCTCCAGAATTTGTTCCTCCACCTGTCCCGGCAGTAAACTGCGCATTTGGACTAAGCGATCGATATATCCCCAAGCAGACAATGCTGCCGCCTCGCTCTGATTGGCTAGATCCAGACCATTCAAGACTTCCAGATGGGTTAACTCAATCCCTCTCGCCTTCGCTTGTTGCTGTAACTGCCGATAAAACTTTTCTAACCGTTGCAACTGCAAACGATCGCTGAGTTCCGGTAACCCCTGCTCCTTAGCGACTTCCCGCTTAGCGGTAGCGCTGGCTTGGCGATCGACCTCATCGGTTTTGGCTTGCGGTAAATGCTGATAACTAAAGGTTCCAAAATTATTTGCGCCATTCCCCGGATCCTCGTGCCAGTAGTAAGCAGAGGTTTTACCCCCATTTAACGTTCGAGTTCCCTCTGCCATCCCAATGGCGATCGCAATGGGAGAATCATGGCCCATCCTCCACCACGCTTCCGGGAGCAGCAACGCTTGACTCAGATCAGACGGGGGTACCGTAAATTTCTGAGGGGCATCGGGTTGAGAACTCTTCTGTACTGGAACGGGTAAATCAAAAGATAACCCCACCCTAGACTGACCTGGAGCCGTATTTTGGGGAAGGAGTTTAGGTGTTGGCGCTGCACTGACATCCTGAAGCAGCAGATCAGGGAGTTGTAAGTCAGGAACCTGTAAATCTTGTGGTGTATAGGGTTGGACAACTTCAACGGCTTGAGCGATCGATAGTCCACTGAACAAAACAGAGATACTGCCTGCCGTACCAGACCAGAGGTGTTGAATTTTCATGTTTTATGCCGCCTAGGGAAACGGATGAGCGATCGTCCTCTCTTGTGGCTATGAACAAGAAGCTCCACAGTGGAATCGATCGTCACCATGCCATAAGTAATATTTTTGTACTATTATATTGAACGAAGTTATTTTGACTTGTCAAGCACTAAATTTAATACGTCTGTACCTTTTGGCTCGTTAAAGTGAGATGCTTATTGAGGGGCAGCAATAGATCATCCGTATGCTTATTACTTGTATTGGTATTCATATTTATAATCTCAGTAAAAAACTTCTTATTATAGATAAATAAAGTTATCAATAGTAAAACTCATCAGCGATCGGTATGCTGGGGTA
>JBEAPM010000440.1:0-5139 GCA_041164445.1 Cyanobacteriota bacterium | reverse complement strand
AGCGAAACCAGATAGTGATGTGGACATTGTATTCGAGACACTTCGTCCCAATCTTTTCGCCACTATGCGTTTGCACGCTGCCCTGAGCGATCGTTTCGATCGTCCGGTGGATCTGGTTTGTTTACATGAATACCTTTCGTTGAACTTCAGAGAACGTATTCAGCGAGAGGTGATTTATGTATGATTCCGCTTTATTAAAAGAGCGGATAGAACGCTTGCTGATATTGCTCAATCGGATTCGTCTAGGACGATTTTTTGAGATGAAGGCACAATTTTGGATGAACCTCCAAGGGCGTTATGAATTAGAAATGGCACGAGAGCAACTGGGACAGCGCTTGTGGTCGGAGGTACGGGTGTATTTGGCTTAGGCTTTTGCGGAACGGTGCGATCGAATTGTGTGATTCCAGTAGATAGTTGCGACATAGAGTTGGTAAGGATGAGGGTAGGCAACAACGGTTAGACCCCGCAGGGTGTCGGTGAATTGTTGGTAGGGGCTATGGCGGAGAATCCGATCGGTGAGGGTATAGCGAATGGCTCCGTGATTGTGGTCTGGTTTGCCGTGGATCAGGGCGATCGTGATCATGGTGTTGGTGATGGCCCGCTGTTGTTGGCGGCGCTGGGCATGGTTGGGGTCTTTAAGATGTTTTGCAAAACTCCATTCGATCGCGTTGGAGGCGCTAGAATCTTGGGAAAGGATGGTTTTTAGCTGTTTTTCAGTTTTCATGGGATTTGTTTGTCTGAACTCAATGGCTGATGAGTTGCTCCAAGCCAACTGCCGTGTGGCTGGTTCAATCTCAGGTTGTGATAACAGTATTGCGAGAAAGTTGAGAACTGTCGTTCAGAAAAAGTCAGGAGAAAAGTCAGAAAAAGTCAGATCTCAAGGTCACCTTTATGGATTACTGTGTTTTGCTCTTTAGGTTGGGGGTGTCGTCATGACTGGTGAGGAGGCATTGGCTATTGTCAACGGAGCATTAGAGGTTGCTGGAAGTGCTCCTCTGAATACTCTTGAGGCAGATATTTTGTCTGGCTCAGTTCGTAATCAGAGTTATCCAGAGATTGCCGGGGAAAAAGGATATGACGAAGGCCATGTTAAAAACACTGGATCAGCACTTTGCACACGCTTGTCAGAGGTATTCGGTGAGAAGGTTACAAAAAAGAATGTCAAAGCAGTTCTAGAAAGATATGCTAAGAAAACCAGTGCTCAGAATCCAGGCAACTACGATATTCTGGAATATCGAGATACAAAGGATAAAACGCCTCGTCCTCGTAACCGCCCTATTCCCAGCGATATACCCCGGCAATCTCCCACCTTTGTAGAATACGGATCCCCAGATCAAGAGAGCTTTTTGGCCGAACTAGAACAAGCCTTAGAAAGCCATCGGGAAGTGATACTGTGGGGTATGGGGGGCGTGGGAAAAACGGAGTTAGCGTTACAGTATGCCCAGAAGCATAAAGCCAACTATGCCGCTCAATACTGGCTCTCCATTCGAGATAAAGGACTAGCCGCAGCAGTAGTGGAGTTAGCCGAGTGCTCCATTGATCTACCGGAACCACTCAAAGGAAAATCCCTAGAAGACCAAGCGGCATGGTACTGGCAAAATTGGCTCCCGGATCAAGGCAATTTGTTGGTGATTTTAGATGATGTGCCCATAGTGAAAAATTTGCACGATCGCGCTATGCCTAGGCAAGAGAAGGTAAAAGTGATCGTGACTACAAGGGACCGCTCCGTCAATAAGCGGTTTGTACCAATACCCCTAGTAGAAATGCCCCTAGAAAAAGCCATCGAATTGCTAACCGAAATTGTGGGTGAGGTGAGAATTGCGAAAGAACCTGATACCGTTTCTGATATCTGTAATAAAACCTTGGGTTGCTTGCCCCTTGCCTTGGAACTCGTGGGGGAATACCTAAATGACAATCCCCATTTTACCTTTGCTAAAATACAGAAAAAACTTGCCCTCGCTGATCAGGTGCTATCCCAAGACCGGAGCCAACAAAAAGATTATGGACATCGTGGGATTGCGGCAGCGTTGCAACTGAGTTGGGAGGATATGAGTGAATCCAGTCGAAATTTAGCGATGTTACTAAGTTTGTTTGATTGGACTAACATTGACTGGTCATTGCTAGAATCTGTTGCAGACTCCACAGAGCTTACAGAAATAGACCCAGGGCAACTCACCCGTCTCCATTTTCTTCGCCCCCTCAACGATGACTACACCGCTTATACAATTCATACTCTGGTACAAGCTTTTTGCCAAGACAAATTGACAGAACAACCAGCCCTTAATACTGCCTACCGCCGTGTCTTTGTGGATCGTCTGTTGTCCATTGCCAAAACAATCTCTCCAAAACCCACGCTAGCCCAGATTGAATTTGTTGCCCCTACCATTCCCCATCTAAAACGCCTCAGTCAAGAATTTTTAGAAGACATTGCCAATCCAGAAGAAAATTTAATTTTGGCGTTTGTGGGGATTGCACGGTTTTATCAAGGACAAGGCTTCTATACCTTAGCGGAAGATCCTTATAAGAAGTGTCTTTTTATTCATGAAAGTAAACTAGGGAAAGACCATTCCCATACCACCAGCAGTCGCAATAATTTGGGACAACTATACCAATCGATGGGACGCTACCCAGAGGCTTTATCTTTGTTCGATCAGTCTCTGAAGATTATGGAAACAAAGTTAGGAGTCAACCATTCGAGTCTTATCCCAAGTTTGAACTATTTAGGGGTACTTTATCGACAGATGGGGGAATACAAGAAAGCTTTACCTATGTTAACAAGAGCATTGAAGATCTGTAAAACAGAATTAGAAACCAACAATCCTCAGATGGCAGTAATTTTGAACAATTTGGCGGTACTATTTATAGGCATGGGAGACTACAAAGATGCTTTATCTTTGTTCCATGAATATCGAGAGGTTACGGAAAAAGCATCAGGAGCTAATATTCTCGATATTACCATTACCTGGAACAATTTGGCAACAGTATGTTTTAAGATGAGGCAGTACGATGATGCTTTATCTTTGTGTGAGCAAGCCTTAGCAATCCGAAAAAAAGAATTAGGGGATGATCATCTTGACGTTGCTACTAGTTCGAGCAAGTTGGCAGAAATGTATCAAAAAATAGGATCAAACAAAGAAGCTTTGTGTTTACATAAGATAGCATTGGAGATTCGACAGAAAAAACTCGAACCTAACCATCCACATATTGCTATTAGCTTGGGCAATTTGGCGGGAGTAACGGAGAACTGCCAAGATGCTTTGGTTTTGTATCAGCAAGCCTTGGCGATTGATAAACAGCATAATAATCAGCACAAAATTGCTACAGATTTGTACAACTTGGGGGTACTATATCAAGAGATGGAAGACTATGAAAACGCTTTAGACTACTTAAAACAATCCTTGGAAATCTGCGAAACTGTCTTAGCGATCAACCATCATGATACCGTAGAAACGCGATTACAATATAAATTTGTTCAGGTACAGAATTTGTTAAAATGCGATAAACAAACACTAGTTTATATTATTCAGAATCGATTTTTACCGCCTGTAAGTGAGCTTGTTTTAGATACTATTTTAAGTCAACCCAGCATACAAAGTACGCTCAAGCAATTCTTGCCACGGAGAGCAATTCCATGAAATTACCTAATAGTAAGCAAGCGATTATTTCCCGTGAAAAGCTAATCGGTTACTGTTTAAATTCTGAGCATAATTCCGGTAAACATAAAGCCAGGGTTTTCAAAGCTGTACTGGGAATTACATCCCAAAATGTAAAACAGTTGGAGGTCTTGATTCAACAAGCAGCTCTAGAAGGCGAAGTCATTCAACAGTCCCAAACGCCTTTTGGCATTCAATTCAAAGTTGACTGGCCAGTTTCAGGTTATGAAAACGTTATCCTTAGAACATTATGGGAAATCACAGAAACTCAACCCAACCCTCGTCTAATTTCTGCATTTATTAAATAGACCAAAATAACTATGAATCCCCAACTCTTTGATACCATTGCCACCCTCCAACCCATTCCTGCCGATCGCTTTCAACTTTCAGAACTTTCTCTAGCACCACTGCCTAGAGGTCAAGTCGGGACGATCGTAGAAATTTACACCACTCAACCAGACCCTCATTATTTAATTGAATTTAGCGATCGTCAGGGACGAGCTTATGCCCTAGTCACACTCCAGTCTCAGGAGTTTCTGCTTCTCCATTATGACCTTGCTGCTGCGTAATAGATGTAAACTCAGCTAAATATGCTATGTTGAAAATATAACCACAGAAACAACTCTAGAAATGTGATTCAGTCCTTTACTTGCAAGCACACACAATCACTTTATGAAGGAGGTGATCCACCGCGTTTTAGAGCATTTAAGAAAATAGCCATTCGTAAATTAACCCAACTTGACGCAGCCAAAACCCTCGATTTCCTCCGATCGCCTCCGGGTAATCGACTGGAAATCTTAAAAGGCGATCGTCAAGGTCAATACAGCATTCGTATCAATGATCAATTTAGGGTTTGTTTTGAGTGGACAGAGAATGGCCCAGCTAAAGTTGCGATCGTTGATTATCATTAAACGCCTATGAATCGTCCAGTGAATAAAATGCCTCCTGTTCATCCAGGGGAAATCCTACGGGAAGACTTTTTAATCCCGCTGAATATGAACATAAACTCCCTTGCTCTAGCACTGCATATTTCTAGCAATCATCTTCAGAAAATTATTGATGAACAGCAATCTATTACAGCAGATCTTGCAGAACGTCTTGCTCGATATTTTGGAGGCGATGCAGTTTCTTGGCTTAATCTTCAAGCCATTTATGATCTGAAAACCCTACCTAATCGAGATGAAATTATTCGCCAGATTCAACCTCGAAATCAAGTTGCATAAAACGATCGTCTTATTCATTTACGGAGTTAGATTAAAATGAAGAAACGATATGAAACTCTCTAATGCTGCCCAAACGATCGATCAAAACGATCGCACTCACTCCCCTACCATATAAATTTACCTTAAATGAGGTGATTCCTATGACTCCAAAACAACAGCTTCTCCAAGAATTAGAAACTACTCCCCTGCCTATTATCCTGCAAATCCTTCACTTTCTTCGCGTTCTCAAAGCCCAAAAGTCTTCCCTCGATTTTATGGACTTT
>JBEAPM010000439.1:0-3004 GCA_041164445.1 Cyanobacteriota bacterium | reverse complement strand
TCCCAGGGGGTGGGCTCATCCGGAACAGGCAGCGGAGCGTCGCCAGTGCCCCAAAGGTAAAGAATCTGGGTTGGACGTTGGTTTTGCTCGTCTAAGTGCTGGAATAAGGTGTGGTAATCTTCCGGCTGGGTAGGATTGACGGCGTAGGTGTCGTTCCCCAAGACCGTAAACCCTTCCCCCGGCATCACTGCCATACACTGCCCCCCCTCACGGCGCAAAAGAGCTTGAAGCTGATCTCCCAGTCCAGAGCCATCCTCAAAGATCAGGGTGACGGTGGTGCCTAAGGACACCACCGGAGTGCTGATTTGCTTGGGTTGCCACACCTGCCGGAAAAACCAATCGGGGATGGTGTTGGCATTGCCCAAGAGGAGATCCATGTGCTTGAGGATGTCTTGAAATTCCCCTTGTTCAAAGCGCTGACTCAATTGCGATCGTTGAATTTTACCGATCGCTGTTTTGGGGACGGCCCCTTGAGCCACCGGAATGAGGTAGTCGGGATTTAAACCCACCTTGGCGACTACGGTTTGGCGAATAGTCTTGAGGAGTTCGGCTAAATCTTCCTCCGCTTCCACGGCCGTGTTAAAGAAAATCGCTAGCTTTTCCGTGGCACTCCCAGGCGCTTTAACCCCACAGGCGGCGGTAAAGGAAACTTCCACCTGATCCACCAGCTCTACCGCCGCTTCAATTTCGTGGTTGTAGTAGTTCGCACCGTTAATAATGATCGTTTCTTTAGCTCGCCCTGTAATCACCAGATGGTCCTGGCTGACAAAGCCTAAATCCCCGGTTTGGAACCAGCCATCCGCCAGAAAAACCTCTTGGTTGACGGTGGGATTTTTGTAATATCCCGGTGAAACGGGTAAGCCCTTGACCTGCAAATTGCCGACCATCTCTTCGGGCAGTAATTCATTTTGTCCATTGACAATGCGAATGGAAATACCGGGAATAACGGGGCCTAAGTCCGTAAAGATGCTGCAATTGGGATGGTCAGGGGTAACTCGTCGCAGCGGTACATCCCCCGTCAGAGAGGCTTTATCCACCACATGGCGCAACACAGGTTTCTCGATCGTGGGTTGATAGTACGTAATCCCGGAACCCATTTCCGCCATACCAAAGGCCGATCGCAGGGCCGTTCGCGGGAACCCATAGACGGCTAAGCGATCGATAAACTCTTCCACCGCACTGGAGGACACTGCCTCTCCAGCGGTTAACAGCCCCTTCACACAGGACAAATCCCACGGGTACTTCGCTTCGGCATCTTGCTTTAAGCTATCGTTAACCAGAGCATAGGCAAAATTAGGAGCCCAACTATGGCTGATGCGATACCGATGCAGCAAGTCAATCCAGTTGAGCGGACGACCTAGGACATATTCTTTGGTGGTGTAAATCAAGAAACAGCCTAGGAGTACGCAGCGAATATGCCAGTCGGAAATACTGCCGATGTGGTCAAAGGGAAGCCAATTGAGAATCACATCTTCAGGGCTGTGCTGGCAGAGTATATTCGTCCCCTGGGCCCGGGTGATCAGGTTCCGATGGGTCAGACCAATACACTTGGGCATTCCGGTACTGCCGGAGGTGAGGTTAAAGAAGGCCAGATCATCGGGCTGACAGGGGTGGGGATGGGGATCGGGAGTATTTTGCCGCAGATCTTCAATGGCACTAATTTTGAGGCGGCTGGGGGGGGCAGCATCGCCGGGGAGCCATTGCTCTAAGTGTTGTAGGGAAGTCTGCAGCGCCTGGGTGGTCAGAATCAGGGGTTCATCAATCAGCCGCCACACATTACAGAGCTTGTCTACGACGTTGTTCGCCTCCCGATAACTGGGGGCTGTACCCATGATGACGGGAATGAAGCCGCCTAACACACAGCCCCAGAAGGCCGCCACAATGTCCTGGGTTAGTTCCAGTTGGAAAATGACTTTATCCTGGGGTTTAAGTCCCTGCTGCCGTAACCCCGTTAAGATACATTGCGCTTCTGCTAAGAGCTGGGCGTAGGATTGCTGGACGATCGTTCCGTCAGCTTCTAGGTGGGTAATCCGATCGCCGAGGGCCTTCGCCGCAGCCTGTTGCAACACCTCCGGTAAGGTTTGGGGGAAACCCGCTGGAGTGGGGAGGTCTCCCCCGTAGGTTAAGCTCATCACCGTGGATGCGGGAGGAACGTCCGCCGGGGCTTCATCGATCGTCGTGGCGAATTGAGGGCTTAAAGGGTCTAGGCTATGACCGTGGGGAAGCAGTTCTGAGAGGTGAACGGCGGGCGTTTGCAGACGAGTAGGTTTCACCATGACCGCTGCCTGCTCAACGGCTGGGGTCTGAGTGGCCACGGCTTCCCATGCTGCAATTAACTCATCGTCCAGAATGGGGAGACGTTTGAGACTGGCGAAATCCACCCTGCCATCCCCTTGCAACGGCAGGCGAGATAAAGGCAGGTAATGGGCCGGTACTAAATTTGCAGGCAGTCTTTCACTTAAAAACGATCGGAAGCGATCGGCAGAAAACGCCCCCGAATTGACCACGCAGGCAACAAACTCAGCAGGATGCCTGGCAACCGTTCCGGCCACCTTGTGGTGTGTTCGGGAAAATACGGCACAATCCTCAACGGAAGGCTCCATCAAGAGCACCGCAGCAATCAAGGATTCTTGTTCAATATCGGGGTGTTGCTGCATTAAGCGATCGTGCAGATCTGACAACGTCCCTGGTTTGTCGTGAGCGATCCCCTGTTGATCTCCAACGGACATATTGAACCCCTTAAGTTTAATTTTCTAGTTACGTGTTCCTGAGTCTGCACTCAAGAGTCTTGCAATTCATGCAATTAAATTGTAACAGCGTCCATGAAGCTCTTCCCAGCTTCCCACCGCTCTTTAGCCAGGTGAGGTGCCCTATGCTAGGGCGCGTCATCCCTTTCAGGAACCCTGACAGTATAACCGATACTTTTTCGCTAACAAATACTAACAAGGTTCGCATTTGTCCCACGAATACATAAGTTGAGATGATTTCTCAACCAAGGCGTATC
>JBEAPM010000438.1:0-10213 GCA_041164445.1 Cyanobacteriota bacterium | reverse complement strand
GTGGGGGGTGCGCCCCCGGGGCCCACACCACACAACCCATTTAGGATTGCGGTAGAAGGGTTATCAGCATCAAGTATCACACCGATTGGATTAGGGCGTATGATTAGGGCATTTAAACGCTTTAGAACTCCTGTGTCTGAGCCACATTGGTATATCCCGAAAGTTTCAGGAACAGTGCGGTGAGCAGCACACAAGAACATAACAACGTGAGAGTCATTATCTCCTTCAACTAGCAAGACTTTGTCCATATCTTGTTTGCAAACATCACTCATACTGCTCACCGAACTTCTACATCCATGTCAATAGCATCAGTAAGAGTCTCCGATGTGTACTCTGCCGCCTTAAGGGGGTAGCCGATCTGCACGGTGCCATCATCGTGACGATCGGGATGGAATGATGGAATCAATTGATCGGCATCGTTATGAAAAGTGTTGTAAACTCTGTCAGGCTTTTCCGGGATCCGTCTTAAGTTCATTGTCCCTATGTTGATACTGTTTTCTCACCTACAACTTTCTCTCCTACAACGTTTAGGCTCCAGTACCCGTGGCATCCTTCCCGCCCTATTCACCTGGAGTACGATCGCAATGGCTCCAGCGATCGCTGAGCCGGATCCTGTTTTTAGTCCCTATCTGGCCCAGATTATGGCAGACGCACCGCCAGCAACGGAGGTGCGTCTGCCCAGTACGGTATGGATGGGGCAGGAGTCCCAGAAACCCTCTACGGTACAAGTCTTTTCTTCCCGTACTTTATCGCTGCTAACCCTAGGCTTAAGCACCTGCGAAGTTGGAGTGGTGCCTTGTTTAGTGGGTACCGTGACCATTGAGCCCAGTTCCACGGCCAATGGTCAACGGGAATATCAACGCCACCGCGCTGGATTTGCTCCCATCACCCTAGCGACAGGGATCAAGGGCTATTTTCTAGAGGGTTCAAAGCAACGTCCGGCAGTCCCTTTTTCCTCTGTGATGTGGCAACAAAATCAAACCTTCTACACCCTGACCTTTCCGGTAAACGATCGTCAGAACTTACTGTTTACCGCTCGTGATATGGCCAATTCCCAGCCCCTAACGCCCTAAAGCAGCCAATCGCGCCGAGAACACTTGACACTGAATGTCTGAATGCCTATGGAATTCACTACGATCGCAACCTTGATCTTTGCCGGAACGGCCATTGCTGGGGGGCTAGCGTTATCCCGCCGTCTCTTACAAGCACCGGCCACGGTTGGGCTGCTCTGGCAAGATCCCCGTTACCGTTTTCGATCCCTCTTGGAACTCAATCAGGCGGTTCGTCAAGGCTTTCGGCTGGATGTGGCAACGGCAACGATCGACGATTGGCTGCGCCTGCCCCTTTTTTCAATCCACCAAGCCCGCTTATTGGTACAACTGCAACGATCGGGCGTTTCCTTTCATTGCCCCGAAGATATTGCCGCAGCATTGGATTGGACTCCAGCCCAAATTGCCCCTATTAGCACAGCCCTACAGTTTACCTACTATGAAGCGGATTCCCCCCTCAATTGTCCGCGCTTAAATCCCAATCGAGCAGAAGCCAACCGCCTCCTCAGTCTGCCCGGGATGGACGCGGTCTTAGTCCAACGCCTCATTAGCGATCGAGAGGAACGGGGACATTTTCAAAATTTAGCTGATTTCCAAGCCCGACTGAATCTGCCCGGGGAACGCATCACCGATTTGATGTACTACTTAACCTTTCATTGACGCTGATCCAGCTAACGCTTCGCGTGTACGGCGACCCCCTCAAGGCGGACGAGTGCCGCACTCCTCCATTAAATTTTTTTCGCTTTCAGTGGCAAGTCTCTAATTCTGGTCTTTAATGAGCAGATCCAGATTTAAGTAAATGGAAAAGCCGTGAATCGCGAGCAAGGGAATAAAGTGATAAATTTCGTATTGTTGCTGCATCACGGGAATCAGCAAGAGGAAGTGAATAAAACAATAGACAATCAATAAACGACGAAATACGGTATAGCGAGTTGATTTCTGCTGCGATCCAGTGGCAATCCATCCCTCACTCCCTTGGGTCATAAAGTCCCACATCGCAATTAAGTAAGACCAACTAAAGGTAATTGCCGATTTAATACTGTGTATGCCCCAATTTGCCTTATTCCACAAGGGCATCACTAAGTAAATCAAGAGGATTTTGGGAAGGAACAGAAAGGCCACATACCAGCGCACATCATGGTTGAAATAGAACACCATGTAAAACAATTGCAGTAGGGAAACCGGCAAGGCTAACGCTGCAGCAGGATAGTAACTTGCGCCGCAGAAATAGATCAGCTTTTGCCAAGCAGGCATGGCATTTTTCCAGAACAGATTAGAGGTAATTAACCGTAAACTGCCGGTACACCAACGGTAATGTTGACGAAAGAGGGATTGAGCGGTTTCGGGGCAAAGTCCTCGGGCAACTAAAACGGGAATATATTTAACGTTCCATCCTTGGTTGATTAAGGCAACGCCATTGTGAACATCTTCCGAAGCATCAACTTGGTAAAACCCACCAATGTCTGCCAAGGCTTCACGGCGGTAAAGGGCATTCGTTCCAACACAAATCGCCGATCGTCCTAGACTATCCCGGGCGGGTTGAATCGCTCGATAAAAGACTTCTTGACAGTAGGCAGATCCTTTAGAAGACCAGCTTAAAGAGGAATCGGTCTCAAAATATTGGGGGGTTTGTAAAATAGCAATTTTAGGATCTGCGACCATCCAGGGTACTAAATGTTGTAACGCCAGGGACGAAACCGCAAAGTCTGCATCTAAAACTAAAATAAAATCCCCCTGCGATCGTTTATAGGCATATAAAAGGTTGCCCGCCTTTTTCATTTCGCCCCGGTTCGGCCGACACAAATAAGTTAACCCATAGAGATTTGCTAACCGCTCAACCTCGGGGTTTCCCTGATCATCTAAGGCATAAACCTGGAGATGGGGATACTGAAGTTGAGAGGCGTAATAAAAGGTATTTTCAATAATGCGAATATCTTCTCCACAGGTGGGAATAAAAACATCAACACTAGGCAAAGCATCCGTATCGATCGCAAGGAAATCTTGAACCACCTCTAGGTGCTCTTGAAAATTAAAATTGCGCCCTAAAATAATGAAAAGGAAATGGGGTAAAGTCCAAATTGTCATTAAGACAATATAGATAGCATATCCCCAAAAACGGGTTTCTTGCAGAAACCAGATACTAGAGTAAAAAATACAGGCAAAGGCCAAGAGTCCCCAATAGGCCCACCATTGTGACGGATTTTTATAGGCATACCGCTCTTGAGTAGAGGGGGGAGTGGGAAGATAAACGGAACCCTCAGGAAGAGGTTTAGCAACTTCAGATGCTAGGGGAAAATTGGCTACTGGAGTTAGCTTTTCAGCAATAGTCATAGGGCTTTTCCTAAAAGGGTAATACAAACCTAAGTCAGGACAATCTCATTCAGAACAACACGATCGTCATTACTGTAGAGTAGATTTACTTAATCAGGGCTGACTAGGTTTCACAAAAACTGCTGCGGTGCGATAGGGAATGGTAAAGGTACCTGAGGTTGGGTCAAATTTAGCTTGCTGAACGAATTCATCGTAGGATTGAGCTTGAATGGGATGGAGAGCAAAAGACTCACCAGTAAACTCACTGATACGGATCTCTTTGGGAAATTTATCAGCATTGAAAAAGACTAAGACTTGATCGTATTGATCATCCACCTTATGACCTTTGGTATCATCAATGGAAAGTATAATTAAGCCCTCTCTCTGGTTCGATCCCAAATTGTAAAAGCCTACTTTAGTGCGAATATCATCCGCCGTTTCGAGACGAAACAATTTTGAACTTTTACGAATGGATAGGATTTCCCGGAGGTGATGAACAGATTTGAGAATATCCTCCTGACCGGGGTTTAAGGCAGGATCTGCTAATAAGGGGGACATAATACCCCAGCGGGATTGGTTATTCCAGGCGGGAGGGAGTCCAACCCCAAAATTATTCGTTTCGTATTGAAAATCAACGCGATTAAACCAATCGCCGGAATCGTAACTATTGCGATCTAATGATTTCGATCGCAGCATATCACTGCCCATGTGGAAAAACGGAATCCCTTGACTCAAGCCCACGATACTCAGGGCAAGGTTCTGTACCCGAATGCGATCGTTTAAGGACAGAACCTCCATCCCACTGTGACCTTTAGGCAGCTTAAACACATTGAGGTCATAGAGGGTTTCGTTATCATGCTTGGAGCAATAATTGACGGTTTCCTGGGGATCAAAGGCATAGCCGCTGCCTTCCAATTGAATACCGGCAACATAATTGTTGTTTTGATCCCACAAATAGTAATCCTGTAAACTGCCCGCAAGGTTAACCCGCAGACGATCCGTCGTTGCCCGAGCATCACTGCGAAAACGATGGCGATAGAAGTGACCATTCCAGTCATAGGATTGTCCATTGACAAACCCCTGTTCACGAATTTCGGTGGAATCTTCGGAGTAGCCACCGTGAATCGCGTCTCGAATTTTGTCATTAAAGGTGCCAATTCCCGTGCCTGCCATATTGTACTGATTGGCGTAGTACAGTCCTTTATCCTTGGCAGAGCCAAAATCCCATCCTTCGCCATAGAGGTAAATGTGGGATCCGTCTACTCCATCCGCTTCAGGGGTGAGAGCATGGAGGGCATCCCGCACCCGCTCCATAGCATTGACGGGGTGCAAGTTCATAAGGTCAAAACGGAAGGCATCCACTTTGTAGGCTTTTGCCCAGCGAACCAGCGTATCCTCCATGAGTTTTTGCATCATTTCCATCTCTGCTGCGGTGTCAGCGCAACAACTCGAACTTTGGATGACCCCCGCATTGTCATAACGGTGGTAGTAGCCGGGCACTACTTTATCTAGCACCGCCTGGGTATAGAGACCACTGGCAAAGGTGTGGTTGTATACCATATCCATGACAACCTGTAAGTTGTTTTCCGCCAGGACTTTCACCATTTCCCGGAATTCCAAAATCCGTGAAGTATCTTCGGGATGGGTCGTATAGCTGCCTTCGGGCACCCCATAGTGGTAAGGATCGTAACCCCAGTTAAAGCTGTCGTTGTTCCGACTAATCCCTACGATCGATTGCTGCTCTAGGGAATTGGGCGGAAACAATCCGAGGGTTTCATAACTGGGATCCACCCGAGACCGGATCTCCTCATCTACGGAAGAGAAGTCAAAAACTGGCAACAAATGAATATGGGTTAACCCGGCCTTGGCTAATTCAATGAGATGGTTCATGCCAAAGGAGAGGGGCGGACGATCGCCTTGACCATCATAGGTAAAAGCCTTGAAAGTCCCCCGATCTTCTGGGGCAACACTGGGATCATCTCGGCTAAAGTCGCGGACATGGACTTCGTAAATGGCAATGTCTTCTGGGGCCTCTAATACGGGCTTCACCAGGGTATCCCAGCCTTCAGGTTTGATGCGATCGTCTCCATAGAGGTCCACCATTTGGCTTCGCCGACTATTTTGAGACAGATTGACGGAGTAGGGATCCGTGACAAAGTTGTGCTCTACCTGGTCACTATAGGGAACAAAAACTTCCACTTCGTAAATGTAATATTGCCGATCCCAACTGGGATCCCCACTTAAGCTCCAGACCCCGGTTTCAGGATCGGGAGTCATCGGCTCAATGGCGATGGGGGTAACGCTAATGGCATCTTTATAGCGCCACACTTTGATGGAGCGTGCAGTGGGAGCCCACAGTTTGAGGCTGGGAATCCCGCCGTTATAGGTGACCCCGAGATCCCCTGAATAACTATATAAATCGTCTAAAACGCCTTGAATCTGCACCCCCGTCGCATCAATCAACTGCCCAGAGCGATCGTAGGCAGCGATCGCCACTTCACTTTTGACCAATTCAGGAATTAAATCCCAATAGTTTGAGGGCAAATACCACAGATCATAGCCCTGGAGGTTGGGAAACTTGGGAAACTCATTCCAGCCTACTGTGTGGTCAAACCGCAGTTGAATACCCGATCCACTCCGAATGGGAACAGATAAATTGCCTTCTGTGCCATAGTGCAACTCATAAATTGCACCACCGTAGGTATTCCAAGCTAATAAAGATTGAGAGAGCCACAACGCCCGTCGATCCGTGGGTTTCGTGAGTACCGGGCTAACTTCTAACCGGCCATTCCCCGCCGGTTGCCAAACGATCGTACCGGTTTGATCCTGACAGCGAGTGGTAAATTCGTAGAGCCCTGGCGCTGGCAAAATCGACGCAGCATATTCATCATTATCGCCAATGTCCCCCCGGTAGCTCATGGGGGTTTCATGTTTTCCTTTCCAAACCCCGCCAAACACATCAACTTCTGACCAGATCAGCTTACAGTAGAGCCCTGGCCCCTGACCGGACGGGCGCGTCACGCCTAAGTGGTAGACCTGGGTATACACCGTGAGGGCTTCTTCCCCCGTCAGCACGGTTTCTGATTTGCCATAGGGGAACATATTTCCCACCCAAATCGAGGCGGTATCTGCTTGAGGCGAGTCTGCTCGAACCGGGGCAACGGTAGTCACCGTAAGCATTCCCCAGAGTAGAACAGCAAGAGATAAGACCCCGTAAAACTTAGTCAGAAAGGCGGTTTTCATGAAATCCTGGCAGTTACACAGTGGGTTGAAACCATTTGGAGGTGAAACCATTTGGCAAGAAGTAAGCCACTCTAAAAAGTGTAAACTTCGCTTAATATATTGCGGTGATTAGCTAGTTCAGTCAAGCTAGAAATAAGTGTTTTTTCCTAGAACCCTCATATTTCCAGGGGGCACTTCCCCCACGGATCAGGGTGTAGGGGGTGGCGCAGACCACCACAAGACAGCGAAGAATGCCCTGGCAGCATTCCCCACTTCTGCTGATTGGCCGCCAGAAATTGCTGAAATTGAGGATAAAAATGGGTCGTCTGGCGGATAAATCGATCGCCACAAAACCGCTAGATTCAGTCCGTTGGGGGATCGTCCGCCAGAATCTCGATCTGGACTGCCTATCCTGCCCCCATGATGTTCTATGGTATTCAGACAGGGATCATGTATCTTTTTTCTAGAGGGATCTCGCTCTGTAGGTCGCTACTCCCCTTCGTCGGGTAGACATTCTTGGATATTTTTATGTCAGATTTTGCAAACCAGGTACTGGATTTTTTGCAAGCTGTGAGACGGGAATGGCAAGCTCTGCCTCTTGCCGAAGATGGTCACAGCAGCATCTCTCCAGGGTTTAATCCTCGCTATCTCAGCCATGTTAAGGCCGTTCAGCCCGATCGTTCCCTGACCTTAGCGTTGTTGGTCTATCTTCCGGTCAAGGATCCGAGCGCCTTAAAGGTGCAGGTGGAAGTTGCCATTAATCAAGATCCCTGGATCCCCCTTCAGCCTCCCCAGCCCCCAGAGCAACCGTGTTGGCATCTTGAACTCCAGAATGTCGCCCCCCAAAGTGAAATCCGCTTTCGTTACCGTTATGGAATGGAAAGCTGGCAAACGATGGTTCCCCTCAGCACCCTCGATTCCGTCTATGGCAGTAGTTATGCCCCTCGTCTAGCCCCGGCTTGGCAGCATAATCCTCCGCCCTATACCCACGCCAAGGTTCTCTTAGAAACCACTCTGGAAGGATTGCTGGCCGGTTATCGAGAAGGAAAATTTGCCCCCCAAGATAATCAGCAATTATTATACGAATCCCTCTCCGATCGCATTCTCAAGACGGATATTCCCGGCAAACTCGCGGAATGGGCGATCGATGAAGTGATGGTGCCCGTTTGTTCCTCCGTTGCCGATCGGGCCCACTTAGACCCCAAATTTAACTACCTCACCTATAACTTTGTCCATTTAGACTGGCAAATTGGCGATGCCGTTAGTTTTCAACGCCTAGTGGATCAGTTTTATGGCTATGGCATTCAAATTATTCCCGATTTAATTTTTGCCCATCAGGTGCGTGCGCCCTTCCCCGGTTCCATCGATCAACAGCGATCGCCCTCTACGGGAAACACCTTCTTTGTTGATGAAGACGCTTTCCTCTTCCGGGATTATGGAACCTGGATGTTTGACCTGTCTACCCCTGAATTACGACAGGTTTTAATTGAAAAATTGCTCTTTTTTGTCAAGCGATTTCGACTAAAAACCATCCGCATTGACTATGTAGATGGTTTGATTTTGCAATATTCTAACCGAGAGGAGAATTATGCAGAACAATTCATTCGAGAATTGAAAGCAGCCCTGCGGCAACATTGCCCCGATCTCTTGGCTTTGGGAGAAACCTTTGAGGTGGCAGGTAATGAAGCAGTTAAAGATTTTATTGATATCTTTTATGCCCCCATTGGTTTCACCTTGGTGGAGGAACTCTATAAGCCACCCACCAAGATGGATCGTCCCCTCTATCCCGATATTAATGTTCTCGTTAATCATGCTGAAGATGTCTTGAGGTCTCCCCGCAAAGAGGCCTATTATGCCCAACTCCATGATGAGACTTGGTATTGTCAGCACATCGTTCAAGGTCGCCCCTATGTGCCTTGGGCCTATGGGGGACATCCGGCCCAGTTGGCTAAAAACCAAGGGGAAGAACTAATGGACATGGGACTATTGGAGCCCTCTGGATTGCTGGACTATGTGCGTCGTACCGTCAGAAATGCTGAAGCCCTGACCATGTTTTTGGCGAGCTTGCGCTATATGTTTGTCCCCAGCGTAGACTCCTTAAGTTTAGGGTGTTTAGATGATCCGGATCAGTGGCGTTTTATTTGGCAGGGAATCGATCGGGAACACGTTAAAGAATGGGAAAAGCTGACGGGGTTAAGCCGAGGCAGCATCATTGAGACCCACGAACAGCACAAAGTGGATATGGTTCAACTGCGTCATATTTTCCGTCGTTTTACCCACATTAATGCAGAAACCTATGAGCCCTTAGTCAAGCCGGTGATTAACCATTTTGATCCGGATGCCTCTTTGCTCAGTTTATTACGACCCAATCCCCAATTTTTAAATGATACATTGCTGGTGATCTTTAACTTTGGGGACAAAACCTTTGATCAGTCCACATTATATGAAATTCCGATTCCCGAATCATTTCAAAGCTCATGGCAGGTTCTCTTTGATGGAGAATCCCATGAGGATCCCCCCACCTATCCGGCCGGGCAAATCTTGTCCTTAAGCCAAGGCCAATATTCCAATCAAGAAAACGTTCTTCAGCTTAGGATTGCGGCGCGAAGTTTAATGGTCTTGAAATATCAGGGGGAAACGATTTAAGCTGCTGGATATCTTGACGACTGGTGAGCGGCGGCGCAGTCGCCCGCTCCAGTTCCACTACGGCGAAGAGAGAGGAACGAGGTTTTAGATTTTTTGAGACAATCTGCTGGTGGTCAATTAAAAACTTTTTGAAAATGCTCTATCTTTTATAATCATAATGTTTGAATTTTCTCTATTTTCCATCGACTCCATGGGCTTACGCTATGGCGCAAGTAAGCTCTTTCAAATTTTAATCCCCTTATTGTCCTATATTATTATTCGAGATGGTTTGATCCTGGGGGTGTTAGCCAAACAACCGATCGTTCAGCACTGGATCCAGCAGGGCTCCCAACATCCTTGGTTTCAAAACCTACAGCGTAATTTTCCTCAACTCGTAGAACGAACCATTGGCTTTATGGCCTGGAAAATAGGTTGTGATTTAGGCTTTTTCTTAATTGTCACGGGGTTGGGCCCTTGGTCTCGCTCCTTTACCTGGGCCGGTCTCATCCCCTATACCCTGATCCAGTATGTCTTCTATTACTGGTTGGGACGACGAGTTTTAGTGGAAGGGGCTCCCCTCTCTCCCGTTGCGGTTAAGCCTGCTCGTATTCCGACGGGTCGTCCGGCTCCCTGGAAACGCTGGGTTTCTAAGTATCTCCATGAAGATATGAATGTTACCAGCGATACGATTCCCCTGCGACAAGTCATTCTCAAGCCGATCGTGGATTATTTTGGCTTGGTGTTGAGTTGGTCGCTGTATACGATCGGGATGTTCTTTTCCCAGTCTGGCGAGGTGAACTGGTGGCCATTACTCCATTTTTCCTTTTTCCAAATGTTGACGTTTTACTTGGTTAATACCTATGGCTATGTCTTGGGCTTTAACCTGGGGGAAGTTCTCTACATTAAGCTATCGGAATTGCAGGAAATTTGGCTGAAGTTACGACGAGAAAAGGCAACCGCATAGGGTGGTATGGTTTTAGCTTTAGAGGATTTCCATGCTCCAGTGG
>JBEAPM010000437.1:0-2724 GCA_041164445.1 Cyanobacteriota bacterium | reverse complement strand
GGCGCGGTGCGCCGCACTCTTCCGTTCAATTTTTTCGCTTTCAGTGGAAAGCTTTAGAATGCCCAGAGTTGAGTCTCACATCTTCTATGCTAGCAACCTCTAAATCTCCAACGGCGTTACTGCCCTCTCCCCTCAGCCGTTTATGGATTGGGGTGCACAGTGCCTTCTGGCTCAGCTTGGGCTGTGTGATTCCCCTGGTCGGTGTAGTGGAATCAGCGAACTCTCAGGACTTGAGCCGCAGTGAGGATGGCTTACCCGCCTTTACCGTTCCCCCCACCATCTCGCCCAACCCCAATCCTAAGGTGCCCCTCGCCGCCGTATTGCAGTTTACCGCCACAGAACCGGTGGATACCCTGGTGGAAGTGAGTGATGGGGTCAATGAGTGGACGTTGGAATTTGAGGAAACCCAAGATTCCCAAGCAGGCTTGCCCATTATTGGCATGCGACCCGATCGCTCCCACACCCTAACGGTGACCATTCGGGATGCCGATGGCAATCAGCTTGAGGCACTGGAACCCTTAACCTTTCGGACTCCTTCCGTCACCTATGGCGTGGCTGACTTTCCGCCCTTGGATGTTAGAGTTAGTCAACCGGAGCAGATGGAACCGGGGGTAACGATGCTGAGTGTGCGTCGCAATCGTCCATTGCCGAAGGGCCCCAAGACCCAAGCCTTTAACCAGAGTTTTGGTCTGTTACTGGCTCTGGATGCCCAAGGCGTACCCGTGTGGTTTTATCAGCATGACTCTCGTATTAGTGACTTTGAACTACTCGACAACGGCAATATTGCTTATCTGACCCAGGACTTTCGCCTCCGAGAAATTGATCTGCTGGGGAATATTGTCCAGACCTGGTGGGCAACGGAACGGCCCCAAGGGGAATCGGAGGGAATACCCATTAAAACGGCAACCCTGCACCATGATGTGAATCAGGTGAGTAATGGCAATTTAGTGGTGCTGGGCACAGAGCGTCGCTTTCTGGACAACTACTACACGAGCGAGAAGGATCCCACTGCACCGCGACAAACTCAGCCAGTGATGGGGGATCAGATTATTGAATTTACTCCAGAGGGTGAAGTGGTCTGGACTTGGAATAGCTTTGACTTTTTAGATCCCTTCCGCATTGGTTACGAAACCTTTAATGTCTACTGGCGTTTGCGGGGCTTTCCCGATACCTTGGACTGGACTCACGCCAATAACCTGGTCTACGACGAGAAAGATAACAGCTTACTGGCCTCCTTCCGCCACCAGTCCGCGATCGTTAAAGTCGATCGCTCTACCGGGGAGTTAGTCTGGATTTTAGCGAATCCCCAGGGGTGGCCACTCTGGCTCCAGGACAAGTTATTTACCCTGGAAGGAGAAGCAGAAGGTCAAACCCGCTGGTTTTATCACCAACATTCCCCGGAACCCAGCCATAACGGCACCGTACTCCTCTATGACAATGGCAGTTTCCAGGCAGAACCCTTTGAACCCTACGTCAAGGTTGAACAGACCTATAGCCGCGCAGTGGAGTACGAAATTGATGAAGCGAATGGCATTATTCGTCAAGTCTGGTCTTCGGAAATTCCCGGCGAAGAAAAAGTGATTACCTTTGCCATGGGGGATGTGGATGCGTTGCCCCAGACGGATAATGTGCTCCTATCCCAGGGCTGGATTTTGCACAACGATCGCTTACCGGAAATGACGTGGGATAACATTATTGACTTTCCCGGATGGACACGGGTACGGGAATTCAGCCACGAAACACCACCGGAAATCCTCTGGGAAGTGGTGATCAATGAAGGCTCCGCTGATGAAGACCTGTCGTGGTTTCTCTTTGCCTCGGAACGGATCCAACTGCCGACTGTAACGGAGTGGGACGGTACCCGGATCAGCCGATAGGAGCAGCTTAAAGCCACAGGAATTGGAGTAGCAGAAACACGATTCAGAAATTTGTTGTCATCAGAGTAGTTCTAAAGTACTATAAAACTGGATGACACAGGCGATCGTCAGTTCAACCCTGGACTGGCGATTTTTCTTGCCAACATTGAATCCCATCAAACATTATTCCTTCGTGGATCCCATCAAACATTATTCCTTCGTGGATCCCATAAATCAATGTTAAATTCTGTAAAAAAAACTGTCCATTCTATTGATCATTAATTCGATTATGGTAACCTGCTTTGGGTAATAGATTAAATAAAGCCAAGCAATAACCTAACCCTCATCTTTTGTAACCATAAGTTTGATGAGTAGGAAGAATTTTCTCTTTCTCTCGCGTTCATTTCTTGGTTTCATATTTGGCACCTTAAGGCAGACAAGAAGTTTGTTCCCATTTGTCTTGTTTAAATTTTTCGCTTCATAAGAAAAACCTGTCTGGTTAGCAAAGCGAAAATCATGCCATAGCAACATTATTTGTTTTGTTAAGGAGTTTAGTAATGACCACGAACAACACCGATTGGAATTCTCTCCTAGACACTGTTAAGGATCTCTCCGAGTCTTATTTGCGATCGTTTGCAGCGGATCCAGCTTTTGATGACAAGATGATCCTGGCATTTGGAAAAACCAGTTCAAAGCTTGGTGCTGACTGGTTAGCTAGTCAGGTTGCCTTACCCGATATTGAGGTCAGTTCTGTTGAAAGCTTGAATGGAGCTTATGGGGCATTTTCTCCAGATACAGGCAAGATCTATCTCTCGGAAGAGTTATTAGAGAGTAACTTTCAAGCACTCATAGCAGCAGTATTCTTAGA
>JBEAPM010000436.1:0-3729 GCA_041164445.1 Cyanobacteriota bacterium | reverse complement strand
ATCCATCCCCAGGGCTGGGAACAGAATTTCAAGCTAAACCTTAAGGCTTCCTGTAATCTTGTCTTGAGCACGGCAATAGAATTAGTCGATCTCATCGGATTTTGCGGGCGTTAGCGGGTCTTCCTTGACCTCTGGCAGAGAGCCGGACTTGTCGGAAAATTGAGGACTGGAGGACGATCGACCAGGCTAAAGTATTTCGGAGATCCGGCCAATCAGAATCCCACCCTTCCCCTCAGGACAAATCCGCAAGACGGTCTTCAACTATTGAGAAATTTTCTCAAATATTCTACCCTGGAAAAGTATCCCACACGATCGTTCCTTCTAAACCCTTGAACAGCACCCTCTTAGCCCTTGAAAACGTAACCTGTCGGTTTTCTCCCCAGGGGCACGCCGCCGTCGCCAACCTCAGCCTCAATATTCAGGAAGGTGAATTACTTAGTCTACTGGGGCCCTCTGGTTGTGGCAAAACCACCTTACTCCGTTTAATTGCGGGCTTTGAGCAGCCCCAAACCGGTCAGATTTCCTTAGCGGGGTCTGAAGTCGCCTGTCCCCAGTGCAATCTCCCCCCAGAGCACCGTCAAGTGGGCATGGTCTTTCAGGATTATGCCCTGTTTCCCCATCTAACGGTGGTTGAGAATATTGCCTTTGGGTTAGCGCTGCCGAAGGCTTCCACTGCAATGGGTTCGGTTACCCGCCCCTCCGACCAATCCTTCTGGCAAAAAGTACGATCGGTGCTCCCCCAGCGATCCCTCCGACATCACCGAGAGCGGATTGCGGCCATGCTGGACTTGGTGGGACTCCAGGGACTGGAAAATCGTTACCCTCACCAACTCTCCGGGGGACAACAGCAACGGGTGGCGCTGGCCCGGGCCTTGGCTCCCCAACCTCGCCTCATTTTATTGGATGAACCCCTCAGCAATTTAGACATTCAAGTGCGGCTCCACCTGCGGCAGGAATTACGGCAAATTCTCAAACGGGCTGGCACCACCGCCATTCTTGTGACCCATGACCAAGAAGAAGCCCTCGCCATTTCCGATCGCATTGCCGTGATGTATCGCGGCCAATTAGAGCAGGTGGGAGATCCCCAAACGGTCTACCAAAACCCCTCCACCCGCTTTGTGGCGGAGTTTGTCACCCAGGCTAACTTTCTGCCCCTGCGCACCTCCGGCAGCGGTGGCCAGACGGAAATCGGCTGGGTTGATCTCCCCCCCCATTGCGATCAAGATGCGCCCCTGGACTTAATGGTGCGCCAAGAAGATCTGATCCTCCAAGCCCACCCCGAGGGGATCGCTCAAGTGGTGGATTGGGAGTTTCTGGGCCGGGAGCAACGCTACCATCTCTGCCTCCCCTCAGGGCAATGCCTCAAGGTTCGTCAGCCCTTATCTTGTCATCTCGCCTATGGCGATCGGGTGCTCCTGGACTTTACCCCCCAGTTCCGTCCCGTCCTCTTTCCCCCCTTAGCGGCTCCTTTCCGCCGTGCCCATCCCAGTCCTATGGGAGCCTTCAGCACCAGTATGGCCGCAGAGTCCCCCGTTAGCGTTTAAGGCGTGAAATCGGCACCGGACCACTGCAAAAATCGTTGCCACTGACTCCGAGTTACACCCCTTGGCTTGTCATGAAGCCCTGACAAAAGGATCCCCGGAAGGGGCATTCTCCCCTAGCCTATAAAGAGTTAGCGTGGTTCAGAGTCCCATAAGGACTTTGGAGTTCGACAAGCATCGGTGGGAGATATGTCTATGCCTACGGCAACCCGAACAGTGTCCTTAGAAGAGATGACCCTTCGACAGTTGCGGCGTATTGCCAGTAGCTACCGGGTTTCTCGTTATAGCAGAATGCGTAAATCGCAACTGGTTGCAGCAATTGAGTCTATTGAGGAGCAGCAGCAAGGCGTGGATCTTGCGCCGCGTCGTTTTGAGGCTCAAGAGGAGGTCGGGGCTGCCAAGTTCAATCTGGGGCAAGCCAGTACCAGTGAAGATAATTTGGTGCTCTTGGATGAAAGCCTAGAGGATCTCCCCGATGGCTATGGTGAAAGCCGCATTGTCATGATGCCACGGGATCCCCAGTGGGCTTATGTCTATTGGGATTTGCCCAACGATGCCCGGGAAGCGGTGCGTCGTCAAGGCGGAGAAATTTTAACCCTACGTCTTTATGATGTGACGGCACTAGAGGACGGCAGTCTGCCTGAGTTGAGTATTCAAGAACACAGTTGTGACGAATTAGCCCGCGAGTGGTACTTGTCTCTCCCCATTAGCGATCGAGATTATCAAGCTGAAATTGGTTATCGTAGCCAAGGCGGAGCCTGGTTCCCCTTAGCCCAATCGGGCCGCGTCCATGTTCCCCCCATTTACCCTTCGGAATGGGTAGAAGACTACTTTGTCAAAGTTAGTTGGGAAGAGGAGTTAGCCGATCGCTCTCCCATTCATTCCCTGCAAATTCCCGTGGATATGCCGCAACGGGTTATGGAGCCTTGGGTTTTCCATGCTGCGGCTGAATATCCCAGTGGTTCAGGGCATCAGTTTTTGAGTAGTCATGCCGTGGGTTCAGGGCACATGAATGGCAATGGTTATCAACAGTTTTTTAACCCGACCCTCCAGGCCCTGCCCCTCACGAGCCTTTTTCAGAGCCGAGAGGTGGAGTCCATCCCCTATCCCCAGGAGATGGAAGCCTCATTAAGCCCGGAAGAGAAAGCGGCTTGGGAATTCTCCTATTCCCGTTAGCCGCACTGGGGGGATCCCCCTGCCTAAAAATTCAACCCTTAATTTCTCTTCCTATGGCCGTTTCTCATCCCATCGTTGAACCCTCTTCCCTGGTCTCCTGGGTGAATGCACCCCTCAAGGATGTCAGGCACGCCTTACTGGATTTATTTTGTGCTCAAGCCTATCAAGAAGGGGATTTTACCCTCACCTCTGGGCAGAAAAGTTCCTATTACATTAATGGTAAATTGGTGACCCTTCATCCCGGTGCGGCCATTGCCATTGGGCGTTTAATTTTAGCCAAACTGCCGCCAGAGGTGCAGGCCGTTGCCGGGTTAACCCTAGGCGCAGACCCGATCGTGATGGCGGTTAGTTTAGTGGCGGGCTATAGCGATCGCTGGCTCACCCCTTTAATTATCCGTAAGGAAGCGAAAGGACACGGCACCCGAGCCTACATTGAAGGGCCCGATTTGCCGGAAGGAACCCCGATCGCGGTCTTGGAAGATGTGGTGACCACGGGGCAATCTGCCCTGAAGGCGGTGGAACGGTTGCAGGCTGGGGGCTATGCGGTTCAGCATATTTATGCCTTGGTTGATCGGCAGCAGGGCGGGCGGGAATTGTATGAAAGCGCTGGATTGCAATTCACTTGTTTATTTGAGTTACCGGAAATCCAGACCCGCTGGAAAGCCTTAAGGTAGCAGGTCTTAAGGTCAAAGGTTTGAAGGAAATTAAAGCCTGCAGGTCTAAATCCTGCGTTATCTTAATTAAATCCTGATGGAAATCTGAACTGTCTCTCTTCCCCAGAAGGGAAGTGGGTTTGGGGTAGATTTTGGAGAACAGCCGAACCGCTGGGTGCGACTTTGCGGCTCGGGGTTTTTGCTGTTTAGAGCCTTTAATCTTTGCCTTCATCCTGATCCTCAAATTTAGCCATGAGCCTAAACCATGCCTGGGAGATAACCCTCCTTTATGACGGTGAATGTCCCCTCTGTTTGCGGGAAGTTCGTTTTTTAGAAGCCCAGGATCGCGGACGGGGCTT
>JBEAPM010000435.1:0-5632 GCA_041164445.1 Cyanobacteriota bacterium | reverse complement strand
GGGATGTATGCCATTAGTAAATATTAGCATAAGTTAGTAATTAGCAGTAAAATAATTACTGTTAATTAACCCTAATTTCAATCACGACCCGATCGTTTTTGAATGAATTACCGATTGTGTTGCGTGTGGCGGTGGTAACGGCACTCGCCGTGCCGACGATGACCTATGTACTAATGCCGCAAATGACCAATCTGTTTGCAGGTTGGCTCTATCCAGTCCTAGAAATTCCGGTGCCGCGCATGGATACGATCGATACTGGAAAGGCAAAGCAACTTCCGCTCGTGGATGCCGCCACTGCTCAACCCCTGCCCACCGCTGTATCTCTAGAAACAGTGGCTGAATTGCGTTCAGACCTTTTCAGGGATGAAACTAAGGGATGAACCCACCCCTAGGAGCGCTAGAAATGATGGAAGGTTTTTTTCGGTATCTTTAAAATATTGGCTTGTCCCGGTGTTGACCAGCCATAAGTCAAAATGAGAATTGCTGATCGCCACCCCAATTCATCGAGGTTCCCCTAGGAATGCGGTATGCTTAACGGCATTATTCAACCGACTGAATCGTTTGGGAGGGAAGTCTATGAGTCAAGCTGCTGGATCTAAAGTCGCCGTAGGGATTGTCGGAGCTTCTGGGTATGGTGGGGTGCAACTGGTGCGCATCCTGCAGGATCATCCCCAAGTTGAAATTGCCTATTTGGGCGGCGATAGTAGTGCTGGAAAAAACTATGCCAGTCTCTATCCTCATCTCAGTCAACGGGTCAATTTACGGATTGAAGCGATCGATCTGGAGGTGATTGCCGAGCGCTGTCAGGTGGTTTTTCTCTCCCTACCCAACGGTTTAGCCTATGACATGGCTCCGAAGTTACTGGAAAAAGGGTGTAAGGTTTTAGACCTCTCGGCGGATTATCGCTTTTTTGATTTAGAGACCTACAATGCCTGGTATGGGGGCGATCGTCAGGATGCAGCGATCGCTAAACAGGCGGTCTATGGTCTTCCTGAACTCTACCGCGATCGGATTGCAACGGCTTCCTTAATCGGGTGCCCGGGTTGTTATCCCACAGCAACTTTATTGGGCTTAGCACCGCTGGTTCGCCAAGGTTTAGTGGATCTAGAAAGTATTATTGTGGATGCTAAATCCGGCACCTCTGGGGGAGGTCGTCATGCCAAAACAGGAATGCTCTTGGCCGAAGCCGATAGCTCCATTGGGGCCTACGGCGTAGCCCGACACCGCCATACCCCAGAAATTGAACAAATTTGTAGCGATTTGTCCGGACAACCGGTGACCTTACAATTTACGCCTCACCTCATGCCCATGGTGCGGGGAATTCTGTCCACGATTTATGCCAAATTGCGGGATCCGGGTTTGGTGCGGGAGGATCTGGTGACCATTTATGAAGCGTTTTACCGCAATGCCACCTGGGTCGAGATTTTAAGTGATGGAGGCTATCCCCAAACCAAGTGGGCCTGTGGCACCAATCTCTGTTACCTGGGCATCGAGGTGGATAATCGCACTAATCGCGTTATTGTTTTGTCGGCGATCGACAACTTAATTAAGGGGCAAGCCGGACAAGCAGTGCAATGTCTCAATTTGATGATGGGCTGGGCAGAAAATTTGGGACTTCCCAAACTCTGTTTTTATCCTTAGGACTAGATTGCAACAGATCCAAAGCCACATCAAATCCTTGCTGGGCACCTCAGAACTTTAAAACCTTGCCTAGTAATCACGCCAGAATCAGGATTGCGGCGGCACCGCCGCCCGTCACCATTCATCAAGGTGCTCGTATGGCTCTTATCTGGTCTATATGTCCGAAAACGGCTATCAGAAATCAGGTCTATGAGTATTGCATTTTCTACCTATGTCGATCGGGAATGCTCGCAATCAACTAAAAGCCTGGGGAATGAAATTCGTTTCCCCTCTCCTGCAATCATCGAAAACCGTCAAGCTCAGAACCGCCTTAGTGGTTCCCTTTGTGGTTCAAATTACCCTAACTGGCGGTATTTTAATTTTTCTCTCCTTTCGCCAAGGCGACCAAAATGTTAGGGAACTCAGTCATAAGCTTCTCATAGAAATTAACTATCGTATTGAACAAGAAGTTCATCGCTATTTAAGCATTCCTCGGTATATTCAAAAGGTCAATTTACAAGCGATCGAGGCGGGACTTTTGCAACCTGAGGATTTTGAGCGATCGTCTCAGGTGTTTTGGCATCAAGTTTCCACCTTTGATTTATTAGATATTGGTTATGGCAGTCTCATTGAGAACTTGGGGATAGGCGAATATGTGAGTGCGGGTTATTCGGATGGTCAGCCTAATATTTCCATGATTAAGCGAGATAATCCCCAGCAGTGGTATTCCGTTATTCCCGATGAACTAGGACAAACAAAAGAAATCTTACCCCCTTCAGAAGAAGATGCCCAAGCTGTTTTTCGAGAAGCTTGGTATACAGATACGATCGTTGAGGGGAAAACAATTTGGACTAAACCCTATCAATGGGAAAGTGAAACCAATCAGATTTCTATTGATTTAGCCACCCCTTTATATTGTCGTAATACTCGTTCCATACTACCCAAGCATTGCCAATCTTCTGATCAAATTCGCGGAGTTTTAGCTACCTCTGTGGGTCTGGAAAAGTTGAGTCAATTTCTCCGGAGTTTAAAGATCGCACAGGCCGGTAAAGCCTTTATTCTAGAGAAGTCGGGGGAACTCATCGCCCATTCTGTGCCCAGTTTACCTTATCGTATTAGCGATTCAGGTGCAATTCAAATTAAAGCCATTGAGAGTGATGATCCTGTCATTGCAGCAGCAGCCCACTATGTAAGCCAACCCTCCAATCCATCTCGATCGTCACCTTCAAAGCTTGAATCCTTAACGGATACTAATGAGTTTAACATTAGTTATGATCATGAACGTTTTTTTGTTTTAGCCAGTCCTTATCGCATTGAACAGGAAAAGTGCAATGCTCCTAGTTTTTCTGCGCCAGATTCAACCTTAATTAATATTGCTCAAATTGACTGCTCCTATCCCGAAGACTGGGTTATCGTTACGATCGTTCCTGCCAGTGATTTCCTTGAAAATATTGAAGCTACAACCCAAAATACCTTAATCTTTTCCTGCGTTTCTTTGGTCGCAGTAATTGGCATTGGCTTACTCACAGCCCGTTGGATTAATCAAGGAATGCTGCGTCTATCCGGGGCCGCCGAAAATTTTGCCCAAGGGAACTTGAGGCATTCTATTATCTTAGATCAGCCCATTCAGGTTATCGAGTTAGAACATCTGAGTGAAAACTTAAACACCATGGCGGCCCAATTAGACAAGTTTTTTAACTCTTTGACCCGTCAACGTGAAGCTTTTGCACGATTTTTTCCATCCGAATTTTTTGAGTTTTTAGAGAAAACGAATATTCAAGATATTCATTTAGGCGATTATGTGAGTCGTGAAATGAGTATTACCTTTTCAGATATTCGATCCTTTACGGATTTGTCTGAACGTATGACTCCCCAGGAAAATTTTGATTTTATTAACCGCTATTTAGGGCTTGTGAGTCCAACGATTCGTGAACATCAGGGCTTTGTGGTTAAATTTATTGGCGATGGTATTATGGCCATTTTTCCCACAGGAACAGATGCTGCGGTGGCTGCAGGAGTTGCCCAATTCCAGCAGTTACAAGCCTTTAATCAGGATTGCCAAGCCCCGAATTTTGCACCGATCGCTATTGGGATGGGGATTCATACGGGGCAGGTGATGTTGGGGATGTTAGGGGAACCGTACCGTTTGCAGGGGGATGCGATCTCAGCCCAGGTCAATTTTGCAGCCCGTTTAGAAGGATTAACAAAATATTTTGGGGCTCCTTTATTAATTTCCGAAACCACTCGTCAAAACCTGCAAGCTCCCGATCGCTATAGTCTGCGCTATTTAGGCCAAGTGCGGGTTAAGGGGTTTCAGCAACCCACTGCGATTTACGAGGTATTAGATGCAATTTTAGATCCAGAAGAACGGCAGAAGAAAGAACAATCCTGTTTCCCCTTGGCAGACGCGATCGAGTGTTTAAGTAGAGGACAGTTTCAGGAGGCTCAGCAAATTTTTCAACGCTTACATCGGCTCAATCCTGAAGATTTGACCTATTCTTTATATCTAGAAGAACTCGATCGCTATCAGCAAAACCAACAAGCCTGGGATGGGGTGATTAATTTCCGTCAAAAATAGCTTTGATGTGCAGGGCTGCGCCAATCAAACCCACTTTGGGGTTCAACACCACTGCAATGGGAATTTGATCCAACACGCCACTCACCCGACCTTTGGCTTTTAAGATCTGCAAAAAGCGATCGTTCTGGAACCAGCTTAAATTTTTAGCGGCAATGCCTCCCGCCAAGTAAAGACCACCATAGGGCAGTAATTTCAGGGCTAAATTGCCCGCTTCTACAGCATAGGCATCCATAAACAGTTGAACGGTATCCCGACAAAGGGCATCTTCCTCAACGGATCCGGCAATCAATCCTCCCGGCATTAAGTCCGGTCGCTCTCCCCTTTCCCAGGCGCGAATTTGGGAGCCGATCGCTTCTGATTCGGTATATTTTCCCGTTTCGCGTAGAAATTGATAAATGGTGACAATCCCTTGACCCGACACCACCCGTTCAACGGAAACGCGATTCGTACTCGCTCGGTTCAAAATAAATTGATAGAGATCAAATTCTAGGGGCGATCGGGGGGCAAAATCCGTATGACCACCTTCCGTTGCATAGGCCTGATAGGTTCCATTGCCTAAGGGAGCCAGGAAACATTCCCCTAAACCCGTTCCAGCCCCTAAGACTCCTATGGGAGCGGTGGGATCGGCGGGAACAGATTGTAAATAGAACAAATCCTGAGGCTCTAGCCCCAAAACCCCAAACCCCACGGCCACAAAGTCATTAATCAGGGCAACTTTTTGTAAACCCAAGGCCTGAGCTAAACGATCGCTGCTCAAGTGCCAACTTAGATTCGTTAACTGACAGGTTTCTCCCACCACCGGCCCAGCCAGGGCAAAACATGCAGCTTGGGGATCAGGCGTAATGGCAGCATAATCCTGCAAAAACTGCTGCACGAGGGGAACTAAGTCAGGATAGGCGGGACTGGAATATTCTGCCTCCGCTAATATCCCTGTAGCGATCGTTTGATCCCCATCGAATAGTCGTAGGATTGTTTTGGTGCCACCAATATCACCGGCCAGGAATTGAACCATAGGACTTTACTTCTTGAACGGGTTGCCTGCTTACCATCAAACATGATTAACCGGAGCGTAGAACTGCATCCCACGCCCCGGTCTAAAGGGTGTCGCCCGCGCTAGGGGCTGTCATCAATTAGTAATGCTATGTCTAGACCGCGCTTGTTCCAGCCCCGAGATGTAAAACAGGGACGATCGCGGCTCATGTTGATACCGTAAGGGTTCTGGACTGAATTGATGACACGCCCTAGCTTAAGCGTTACGGTTGTTTAACATACGCTGAAATTGAGCGATCGCGGCTGAGGCAATGTTAAAGAGAGCCCAGCTTCCCGCAAGTACGATCGGAGCCAAAACAGCAACTAGTCGCCAATCAATCATTGTGAATTCCTCCCAACAGAATCTTAAGTAAAAATTGATATTCTCTATTCTCTCAAAAGTCG
>JBEAPM010000434.1:0-6191 GCA_041164445.1 Cyanobacteriota bacterium | reverse complement strand
AAGTGGTACCAGACAGTACACTACTATTGTATCAAAAGCTGTCCTAAAAGGACAGGGTTTCAGACCCAGAAGTTTTCGATGATTTCATTCTCGATCGTGGGCGTTATGATGAGGCAGAAGGCTAGGGGCTGTGATCAGTTCGCGCCCTAGACGATATCAATTGCTTCTTGGGGTTCTTTTATGACTATTGCTCATTTACAACGGTGTGTAGCGATCGGGACGATCGTGAGTAGTAGCAGCTTTTTGGTCAGTTTCGTTGCTCCGGCTGCCGTAGCCCAAACGGAACCCAGCACCACTTTAGAATCCAGCATAACGGCAGAACCTAATGCCGCTTCAGCCCCTAGAACGACTTCAGAAGCTAGCCTCGCTTCAGAATCCTGTGAAGGAGATTACCCCCGCTGTCCCCGCTTCGAGCTATGGCGACTGCGTACCCCAAACCGTTCTAATCCAGACACGGTACAGGCCTGCTCCCAGGGCTTTGCTCAATTAGCCCCCGGTTCTGTATTGAGAAGCACTAGTGTTTGCCGCGAGGGGTTGACCCTACCCAGCCTGTGGTGGACTCAGGAGCAGTTTAGTTCCCAGGGGCGTGGCTATCCTGAGTATTCCAAACTCGTACAGGATTGGTTAACCTATCTTCCCGAGCACAATGAAGCAGGACGGGTGGATTTAGTCTTAGAACTGCAACGCTGGAGCAAGATGGATTACTTTAAGCGTTATGAATTTCTCTCGGTGTTTGGTACTGCGGCCGAGTCCTTTGGCTATAATCTGCGGGCCTTTAGCTTTCGCGGGGAGTTTTTAGGGGCCTACACTTGCTTGGCGACCGATGCGGCTGCCCCTCAATGCAGCATTGATGTGGAAGGGAGTGGTGCCCAGGCAAAACCTAGGAATTTCTTAACGCAGTGAAGCAATCCCAGGCAAGACTAGGGATTGCGACTACACCGCCAGGAGCTGAGGAGTCCTACGGCTGAATAGGGGGCGGACAGGGGTGTGGAAGAGTACAACGCTCTGGGCTGCACTCTTCCAGCTTCAGTTGGTCACCCATTAAAATAAACTATCCATCGGTTCCATATCATAGTCCTCCAAGACTCGATTAAACCACTTCGTTGCCTTCTCCTCTGGAATGTCTAAGTCCGTTGCCAGTTGTGTCCAATAATCATATTCTTCATCGCTAAATGTACCGTCAGCGATCGCAAATTCTGCAGACATTTGGAAGGCTTCCTTTATATTTCCCTCCGCAAGGATAACTTGAACGGCGGCATTATAAAGTAAATGATATCCTCCCAATTCCAACAAGGTGTCAATTTTTTCCTGAATATCATCCTCATCAATTTCATAGCGATCGTAGAGTTCGAGCAGTAGTTCCGCTTCTTCCTCCGATACCCCATCCACCTGAGCACCACACAAACAAATGACAGCGATCGCTTCTGTATCCGTGAGGTAGCAACTATCAGGAATCTCTACTTCTTCATAAAAGTCTTCATCGAAATCTTCATCCTCATCCGTCCAAATTTCTTCCGACAAATCAATATCCGTTGTTCCCTTAATTTTCCAGACATCATGGCAAAATTCTTCATTGGTCAGGTAATCGTAGGGAATATAACAATAGCCCTCGTCCCCCCAATCTTCTCCCCAGGAATTCCGCACAATGAACATCTGGGCACTGTCCTTATAACCCACGCACAACATAGCATGATTGCCGTGGGATTTCCGACCCTCATCGGTACTTAAATCTGGCATGGGTACCCGGCCCTTTGCCCCTGCTTGATCAAAGGAAGCAAATAGTTTTAAGCCAAAAATAAACGGATATCCTTCTGCTAAACAATGCTTCATGGTATATAGGTCAATGGGCACTCTTTCCGGGGCTTTCCACTGGAATTTAGGACGATCGATAATATTTTCGGCTTGATCGTAAGCCTCTTCTGAGGGTTCGTTATTAATATTTTTAACCTGCCCATTCTCCCGGACTTTATAGGGCCAGATGTCTTCATAACAAACCCCTTGTTCTTGTAGTGTGGCCAAGGCCAAACTAATGCTGCTGCCTTGATCTTTAATCTCATCGCCCCCGAAGTATTCCAAACCCGCCACTCGGGCATTGTAATAGACGAATAAACGGCTAAAGTCTACGGATTTTTCAATCCGATTCATAATATATTCATAGCCCCCGACCACGGCATTAGCGGTACAGCTATTCGCACTCGCCTGGTTTTCCACGCTAGACATAAAGGGGCGTAAGTCAACTTGAGCGGGTAACTCGGACTCGTCAAAACGGTCAGCACCATAAACACCACTTCCTGAAATTTGATGTTCTTCAACGGATCGACATCCTTTTACTGCTTTCCACTCACCAGTGGTTCGATCGACGACGTAGCCTAGTTTGTGATCTTTAGGCATATTTTCTCCTAATAGTTGCTTGGAGGAGGGGAGTTTTGGGAATCGTTAGGCTCTTGCGATTGCGGGCAAGATCTAACGTCTTTAAGCGTAGCAGGGACGGAATTCCCTGGATTTTTTAGCTACAAATTATTACAAAACTCAGGGAGAGGTAAACTGAAGGGCCGTCCGTTGATCCGTAGAGTTATGCTATAGCGATTTTTGTATTTCCCTTGTTGGGTGACTTGACCAATGTCCAGTGTTGAGAAATTCGAGGTGCAGGATGCTGCCGTCGTCGCGGGAAAGGCGGCTAAGTTGAACGCCGTTGGGTTTTTCGAGCTAGGTTTTCTTGGCGTGAAGGTCTGAAGTGCTGCTGATGGCTACGGGGTCGCAGCCTAGAGAGGTCAGACGATTAATCAGGTTTTGTTCGAGTTGAGCTTCGCGTTGGATCATGATTTTGCTTGAATTAGGTTTTGAAGACCCTCTAGAAAGACTTGAAAGCTATGGGATTTATTTTCTATCGGGGATAGGTACGGTGCAATTTTTTTAGAGTGGGTTCCGGCATAGTATTCATCAACTAGCTTTTTGAGTTCTTGTTTTGCAGAGTTGAGTTGATCGGGATCACGATAATTTTTTTGATTTTGTTTTTTACTCAGGCTCTTGATCTTAAGTTTATATGCTTTTTCTACGGCAGCTAAATCACCCAAAAACCATGATTCAAGTTCATGACAAATAATCCGAATTAATACGTCTGGCTTTCCTGCATCCTGACAAATTTTCAATAATTCTGCCTTGAGCGTTTTACAGTCATGGGAGTCTTGATCATGAACAACCACAAATTTTGTATTAGGGTTATATTGAAAGGCTTTGATTTTTGTAGGAATCGACTTTGCGAGGTCTTGTTTGCCTTGATGGGCAATACAAATATAAGTGAGTTCAGAGGGGATAATTTTGGGTAATAGTTGCTCTAAAACATTTTTAATTGAGGGTTCCTCGAGTAGAAAAATAAGATTATAACTCATTAGGGGGCAACTCCTTCAAACCAGCCTTGATTCCAGAGATAGCCGGGTAAGTCTCCTGCATCAATGAGATTTTTCAAAACCTCATTATCACTAGCTTTATGGACTCTCGTAATGCCTTTTTCTTTGATCAACCAAAAGATACTCTCTAGGGGAACGGCGTTTAAAAAGTCGGGAGAATGGGTCGAAACAAAAACTTGTCCACCACGCTGGGCATAGCTGGCAAATTCTTCAGATAGTTCCCGTAAAAGGCTAGGATAAAGTTGATTTTCGGGTTCTTCAACGCATAAAAGAGGGTGGGGCTTAGGGTCAAATAACAGGATTAAATAAGCAAACATCTTCATTGTTCCATCGGAAACATAGCGGTCAATGAAGGGATCAATAAAGGCTTCGTCACGGAATTTCAAAATTAGTCTGCCATCTACTGTATCTGCTGCTTCGACTTGATCGACTCCGGGCACTCGTTCTTTCATTTTGTCTAGGATTTGTTGGAATATTTCAAGATGTTCGTCATAGATATATTTAGCAACTACTGCCATATTGTCTCCGGTAGGAGAGAGGTGTTCGGCGTAGAGTGCGTCTTTGCTACCTCTGGCATCGCTGATATGAAAGTCGGAAACATGCCAATTTTCGATTAATGAACGAAAGGCACTAGCGGCCTTAAATCTTTGAAATTGTCCTAACCCTTTGATGGCTAAAATATCAGCGGATTCGAGTTCTTGTTCTTCGCGCTCTAATTCTTCGTCAGTTTGTTCAAAGTTTTCTTCATTGATAATGGCATATCCTTTCCCTTTTTTGAAATCTAAAAAATGATAGGGTTTTCCATGTTCTCCCCGCTTGTAGCGTAAGATTTCTCGCTTGACAATCGGCTTTCTCTTTTCTTGTCCGACAACTAAAACATAGGTTACTAGGCGTTCTGTTCCCAGAATTTCCATGCGAAATTTAAGTTCAATTTCTATATCTTCTTTTTCTTTCCCTCTGGTGATAACTTCGTTAAATCCGCCTCTGATTTGTAGGGCTTGACGAATATTATTTTTGAGGGCATCTCGTAAAAATCCAAAGACATCAAAAAGGGTAGACTTTCCAGTTCCATTAGCTCCAATAATAACGCAGAAAGCGGGAATATTTTTGATTTCTATGCTCTCAAAAGCTCGATAATTCTTAATTTTAATGGAAACAATTTTCATTCTTTTTCCTCATTATTGCTTCAATAAACAGTTTTGCGTTAAGCCTTTTTTATAACGTTACTTCAATCCAAAACTTTTCACCAAATCGACGATCGTCACGATCTCTATTCTTCATTTCCCCACTGCTCCAAAAACTGCATCATTTTCCCATAAAATGCATCCCCTCTGCCTCGACTACTCGCTGCTGTCGCCACTAACCGCAACACCTCCACTAACGATTCCAATACTGCGTTTTCTACTATCCCCAGCAATAGCCCCAGATCATCCCCATGCTGTTGCCCATGGGCCAGCGCATCAATATAGGCATTGCGAACGCGGTTATCAATTACCACAATCGGAAATCCCGCCCGAATCAACAGCAAATTCATCAGTAATCGCCCCGTGCGACCATTGCCATCGCGAAATGGGTAGATCGACACAAACCGATAATGTGCCAGTGTTACATAGGTGATCGGGTGTAACCCCTGTGCCGTTGGCGAATTGAGCCAATCCACAAAGTCCGTCATCAACTGCGGCACTAAATAATGGGCCGGATAACGGTAATTTGTCCCTGCTGCCATCACATCCAAACTGCGATAACACCCTGCTTCTTCTGGACTAATCTTCCGCAAAATTAAATTATGGATTTGTTTGATTTCCCACACCGTAATCGTCGTATCGCCCTGAGCTAGCGATTCAATATAGTCGATCGCTTCCTTATGCCCAATCACCTCCAAATGTTCCGTCAGGGTTTTGCCACCGATCGTAATCCCCTTACTTAACACCAACTCCGTTTCACTTTGGGTTAAGGTATTCCCTTCGATCGCATTGGAATTGTAGGTAAAGCTCACATCATACCGCTGCTTCAGTTCCGCCAGAATCGTTGACTCTAACGGTCGAAAGCCATCCAGCCAAGCCTTAAGTTGATCGATTTGTGCCAACTTAGACCGATGATGCATTTCTACCCACTCTTGAATGAACGCTGTTAGACAAAAGCCCCCCTGTTGGTGTAACCGGATTACCTGCTGTATAAAGGTTTCATATCCTAAAGTGGGGGCGATCGAAAGCCCATTCCCTCTGTCCATTCCTGACCCCCATTCTCCCTGAATACGATCGCTCTTGCCAGTGCAGTTTTTGCTACGATCTTAATGATAAAGCCTTAGCCAAGCCTCAAATCATCATGGAATCTAACCCAGTTCTTGACCAAACTCAACTCCTCCAAAAAATTATGCAAGAACTCCAGACTATTCCAGAAACGAAATTGGCTGAAATTTATGATTTGATTCATTATTTTCGTTTGGGCTTAGATAAAGAACAAAGTCAACTGCGCACTCCTGGCTTACTGACGGGACAGGTAGATTCCGGTTGAGGATGAAGCATCGTTCCCACCCACAAAAAACATCTCTGTTCAACTGCCAAAGCACATAGTTCAAAATTATTAATTTGTTAGTTACGGCAACTACGATAACTACGGCAACTCCACTCCCGTCAAAGCGAGCAGTATTCCTATGCCCAAACCTATACCTAATCCCACACTGGAAAACCCACCCAGAATTCCAAACACTTGAACATTGGAAAATCGCTTATTTAACTCCGTTGCTGAACTTCCTCCTCCCACGATCATTAACCACCACTGAAA